>CAZQGE010000024.1:0-18653 GCA_964592815.1 uncultured Bacteroidaceae bacterium
GTTATGATATAATGCTGTTATGAAAAATGAAAAAGTTGATGCACATAAATCTGAAAAAAAGAAACTGAAAGATATTCAGTACAAAATTAGAAAAGAAAAATGCGCTTGTTTTTTCAAAAAACATCAAAAGAGCATTGCTATTTTCACAATATTTTTGTTTACAATATCATTTTCTGTAATTTTGTCATCAAGCATAGTTGATATAGTTTTCAGCAGCGAAACAATAGTTATAGGTGACCAAGCACAAAATGTTTTAACTTACGATAAACCTGCAACAAAAATTATGCGAAAGCATCTTATTTCAAACTTATTTTATGGACTTGACACCCAATATGATATTTTTCAACAAGCGTCTTTGCCAATTGGAAACGGAGATTTAGGACTTTCAATATTAGGAGAAACTGACGTTGAAACTTTGATATTTAATGAAAAGACATTGTGGTCTGGAGGTCCAACAATAGGACAGAGTGACTACAACGGCGACAATTTTACAGGAGTAGGCGCTGACGGTTTGACTGAAAGTCAGCGTTTTTACGCGATACGAACCGCATTACTAAGCGGTGATAAAAAAACCGCTAAAATTCTTTTTGAAAATCTCCAAGGCAACACTGACAACAAAGGCGCATACCTTGCTTGGGGAGATATTGTCTTAAATTTTGGACATAAACAAGTCAAGAACTACAACCGAAATTTGGACGTTGATAACGCCGTCTCAAGCGTAACGTACAGCCATAAAGGCAATTTTTATTCACGAGAATTTTTTGCAAACAACCCTTCTGATGTTATCGCGGTTGAACTTACTTCACAAGGCGAAAATCTTAATTTTACAGTTGGTTTCAACTCAAAACAAAGTGGTTCACATGTGCTAGCTTCCGAAAGCAAAATACAAAATTTTGGTGTTTTGGAAAATGGATTGAATTACTTTTCAGAGTTGCGCATTGATGCAAACGGCGGACAACTAGCTTACGATAATAATACAATTTCGATAAGCAATTCGCAAAAAGTAAACTTATATCTTTCCGCCGCCACCGACTATAAAATGGAATTCCCTGTTTACAGAACGGGCGAAACTGCACAACAACTTTCACAAAGAGTATCCGAAAAAGTTGCTCAAGCAGCAATCAAAGGCTATAACACCCTTAAAGCTGAACATATAAACGACTACCAATCGCTTTACAACAAAGTAGCACTCAATTTTGGTGGTGTAAAACCTAAGTTTTCAACAGATACGCTTATAAGACGTTATCCCACCGTTTTTTTGAGAAATTCACACCGCAAATATTTGGAGCAACTGCTCTATAATTACGGACGTTATTTGCTTATTTCCTCATCAAGGCAAAATAGTCAACTCCCAGCAAACCTACAAGGTGTTTGGAATCAAAGCAACAATGCGCCTTGGCAGTCTGACTATCACATAAACGTAAACTTGCAAATGAACTATTGGCACGCATACAATACTAATTTGTTAGAGTGCGCCGAACCTCTTGTCAATTATGTTGACGGATTGCGTAAACCTGGGCGGATAACTTCAAAAACGTACACGGCAACCGCCGCTGAAATAGCCGCAGGAATACCCGATGAAGACTACGGCTTTATTGCGCATACAGAAAGTAATCCTTTCGGACACACCACACCAGGCAAAGGCAGATACGTGCGAGCAATGTGGTCACCTGTTGCGGTAGCTTGGCTTTTGCAAAACGTCTATGAAGGATACGAGTACAGCCAAGACGTTGCTTATTTAACCAGAGTTTATCCAATTATGAAAGAAGCTCTGCGTTATTTTGAGCGCACAATGGTTATGTACAACGGACGACTTGTTTCAGCCCCGTCGTACTCACCAGAGCACGGACCAATCACAGCAGGCAATACGTATGAGCAATCTTTAATATGGCAATTATTGACAGACACAATAAAAACCGCAAACGACTTAGGCATTGACTCTGACAAGGTTGCACAATGGACGGAAATGCTGTCAAAACTAAATCCTATTGAAATTGGTAGCGGCGGACAAATAAAAGAATGGTACAACGAAACGTTTAATTGGAGCATTGGAAGACCATTCCATAGACACACCTCTCACCTTTTAGGGCTTTTCCCAGGTGATTTAATAAACAAAAATTCCAACCCAGAATGGTTGGACGCAACTCGAACAACTCTTAAATGGCGAGGAAACGAAACTACGGGTTGGGCAATGGGACAACGCATCAACTCTTACGCAAGGCTTGGCGACGGCAACAACGCTTACAAACTCATAAAAAAGCTGTTTTCAAAAGGCATATACGCAAACCTATTTGACGCTCACCCACCATTCCAAATTGACGGAAATTTTGGATATACGGCAGGCGTAACTGAAATGCTTATGCAAAGCAATTTAGGCTACATCGAGCTTCTTCCTGCTTTACCAGATAAATGGTCACAAGGAGAAATTAACGGAATTGTTGCAAGAGGCAATTTTGAGATAAGTATGAAATGGTCAAACAAAACCCTTGATTTTGCAACAATAAAATCTGTAAAAGGCTCAGTATGCGCTGTTAAGGTATCCAACGGCGACGCATATAGAATTGTAGACAAAGATGGAAATCAAATTGCACATAATTTTGCAAACGGAACAATTCAATTTAACACAAGCGCAAATTCCGTATATAGAATAATAAAGATATAAGCAAAAATATAAGATAGTAAAAGTCTAATTGTTGCAGACAAACTTTTTATACAGAAAAAATCAATCAAACGATTTTGCTTTTTTCTGACAAGTACACGTAAAATATAACTTTTTGTTGTCAAGCGTAATCATCGCAAAAGTGATAAATATTATATAATTGGAAATATTGATTTTTAACTAATTTTGCAGACGGCAAAGTATAATCGATAAATATTATATAGTTGCAAATATTAACTTTGAAGCAATCATATATTATTCTCAATTTATATTTTGAACTAAAAACAATAAAACAGCGGACATTCCGCTGTTTTTTTGTTTTAAGATTTGAGTTTTTACGCTTTATATCGATAACCTTGTTTTATAAAAATTCTTTTATTTTGTTGTAATGCTTTTTTTGCAAAATTTTTGCATTACAGAAATAATTTTTTATATTTGCAATTATTATCAATATACACAAAGTTCAACTTTAATGTTTTATTTATGGCATTATTTCATATACGGAAAGCCAATAGGAATTTGTTTTCCAAGCATTCCCAAACTACCAGATATAATCAACAATAAAACTGTAACACCAAGTATTGTTCCAAGCGCAACAAGTTGCCATTTGCGCGGTAAATCGTGCACTATATATGCGGCAAAATAGAAAGGACAATAACCAATTAAAAACAATATAATAGGCATTGACGGTTGCCACCACGCTTTTTCCCAAGTAAGTACACCGCAAACATTCAACAAAATTTCAATAACAACGGCGCACACAGCTCCAAAAAGTGCAACGCCAACTCTGCCAAAAACGGCTTTGGACTTAATTTTCCTTTCTTCCGCTGTCAAGTTTTTATAGGATACGTTGGCTTTGTAGTACATATTATTCGGGTCGCTCAGCCAATTTTTGTTTCCGTCCCAAAATTTTTCGCCTTCAAAGGCTGGTGACTTCTTGAGTAGCTTACAAGCACATACTCCCAAAATGAAGAACATAAAGGATATTTCAATGTTGTATCCCACCAAAATCTGCAATGCAGAACCACCTGCCGCAGTTGTCCCCCAAACGGGTTGTCCTGTTGTTGCGTAAACCATAGAGTTCCAAGTTTCATTGAAAACGTCCATCAGCCAAAACGCTGCTGCTCCAAGCAAGGTGTTGTAATTCTTTGCACGGTATTCCGTGAACAGAATATAAAGCACGACTAAGAACATAGGCACAATGTACCATTTTAATGTACCTGGGTTTTGCATTGCTTGTTCAAGCATTTCAGGCGTCGTCTTTCCAGGCGCGCTTAACGACAAAATTGTTGCCAACATAATTTCCCCTCCCTATAATATTTAGCAAACTCTAGTTTAACTAATGCTAAATTTTACAAATTATGCTTACTGAATTTTCTGAAAATCAGCAGGTCCGTGTTTGCAAAGCGGGCAAATGAAGTCATCAGGCAACTTTTCGCCCTCATAGATATATCCGCAAATTTGGCAAACGTAACCTTTTTTGCCATCAGTTTGTGGCTTTGGCTTGACGTTTTTGTGGTAATATGCGTAAGTCATAGTTTCTTTGTCATTGATAATTCTAGCTTCCGTAATGCTGCAAATAAACATTCCGTGAGAGCCAAGGTCAATGTATTCGTCAACTGTCAAAGAGAAAAACGAGTTAATATAGTTTGTCAAAAACACAAGTCCGTTGTCTGAATGCTTGACTGTGTAATCTTTGAATTTGTCAACATTTCTTCCACTTACAAATCCGAAATTTTTGAACAATGCAAACGGAGCTTCAACTGACAAGCAGTTTACGTTCATTTTGTCCGTTTGTTTTATTACGTGGTGCGAATAGTTTGCTTTGTTGATAACTACTGAAATCTTGGTAGGGTTATCTGCAACCTGCGCAACCGTGTTGACAATCAAACCGTTATCCTTTTTGCCGTCGTTTGACGTAACAACGTAAAGTCCATAACCGATATTGAACAACGCTGACAAATTATTTTTGTTTGCGTTGTCTGGCGAACTTGCAATATATTCTTTTGAAAGTTCCTGTGAAAGGAGTTCTATGTTTTGTTTGGTTTCCTTTTTAACTCCCGAAAGAATTGAAACCATATTTTCAGCAAAAACCAAGTTTTTGCAATTAGCAAGTTTTTGTTTGATAATTTTGCCCGCCATAGGCGCCCAAGTTCCATTTTCGATAATTCCCACAGTACGATTTTGGAAATTCCGTTCTGTTAAATGGTTGATAAATTCATTCATAAACGGGAAAATATCAGCATTATAAGTCGTTGTTGCCAAAACGATTTTATTAAATCGGAATGCTTCTGACACAACAAGCGACATATCAGACCTTGCCAAGTCGTAAAGCGCAACCTTTGGCGCACCGTTCTTTTTTAAGTTTGCAACCAAATATTCTACCGCAGTTTTTGTATTTCCGTAAACAGAAGTGTACGCAATCAAAATTCCGTCTTCTTCCGCTGTATATGACGACCATACGTCGTATTTCTTGATGTAAAAATCTAATTTTTCATCAAGAATTGGACCGTGCAACGGACAGATTGCCTTAATTTCTAAATCTGCAACTTTTTTAAGCACTCCTTGAACTTGAACTCCATATTTTGCAACAATTCCAATATAATATCTTCTCGCTTCGTCCAACCATGGTTGTTCAATGTCTAATGCTCCAAATTTGCCAAAAGCGTCTGCAGAAAACAAAACTTTGTCAGTTGTTTCATAAGTCATCATAACCTCAGGCCAATGAACCATCGGCGCAAAAACAAAGCTCAAATTGTGTAAACCCAACGCCAACACTTGTCCGTTTTCAACAATATAAATTTTATCGGCAAAATCAAAATCAAAAAAATTTTTCATCATAGTTGCAGATTTGTTGTTTGCAACAATTTTAGCTTGCGGATATATTTTCATAAAATTGACAATATTTGCAGAATGGTCAGGTTCCATATGCTGTACAATCAAATAATCGGGCTGTCTGTTGCCTAAAACAGTTGCAATATTATCTAGCCATTCGTGAGTAAAGTTTTTGTCAACCGTGTCAATTACAGCAATTTTGTCATCTAAAATTACGTAGGAATTGTAAGACATTCCATTTGGAACTTTATACTGCCCCTCAAACAAATCAATAATATGGTCATCTACGCCAACGTACTTAATATTTTCTGAAATATAATTGTTCGTCATATCAACACTTCCTCTTAGTTATTATAAATATTTTAACAAAATTCTACCACAAATACAATAGCTACTTGCTGTTATACAGCAGTTTAGCACTTTCATATTCATATCGATTATCTAATTTAGTTTTGCACCTTAAAAAGCAGAATAATCGATGCAATATCTGTTTATATCTTCAATTCCGCTTTTCAAGATTTTTTCTATGCATTCTTTTGCCGCATCACAATCTTTGTTTTCAATCAAGACAACCAAACTTTCCAACCCTAATAATATTTGACTTTTATCGCACTTTGAAAACAGCGTCGAAATAAGTTTTTTGAAAAAACTTTCAAAAGCATTGTAAACCAAAGGGAAAATATTATTGCCAGACGCACAAAGAATTATATGGTGAAACTGAAACAGCTTTTCAGCAACCTCGTTTTCATCGTCGCATTTGTTGATTTGCGACAACAATTTTTTTAATTGAGATACATCATCTTCCGTCCTAAATTTTGCCGCAAGATAAGTGCCTTCGCCCTCATTTATGCGCCTAAATTCCATAATTGAGTTGACTGTTTTTTTGTCAAAACGACCGCCATTAAAATTGATTATGGAAATAAGTGTATCCAATTTACCATTTTTTGCATAGTCAGCAACAAATGCACCCTTCCTCGGCACAATTTCAACAAATCCTTTGTTTCTCAGCTCGCTCAACCCAAGATTTACTATTGTTCGGCTAATTTTCATTTCCTCAGCAAGTTCTCTTTCAGTAGGCAGTTTTTCGCCTACTTTTAATTGCCCCGAAAGAATAAGATTTTCAATCTCCTTGATAAACAGCTCCTTCATTGACGGAGCAATAATTTGCGTAAATTTCATAAGTTTTCTCCAAAGAATTTGGTTTAGCCAAATACCATACTTTATTTTACAACATATAAGCGGAAATTTCAAGACTTATTATTACATTTTTGTCTAAAAATCGACAAATAATATAAAATATAAATTTTCCTCTTGCAAATTGATATTTTTTTATCTATAATAAATCTGTGGTTAAACCAACCAGTTTTGGAGGTATTATGAAAAATTACGATGCCATAGTTATTGGCGCAGGCAACGGCGGTCTTTCATCGGCGTTGACATTGGCGCAAGCAGGCAAAAAAGTTTGTGTTTTTGAAAAACACAATATCCCTGGCGGTTGCGGCACTTCATTCAGGCGTGGACGCTTTGAGTTTGAAGTTGCGCTTCATCAACTATCTTCAATGGGAACAACAGAAAAGCCAGGCCCACTTAGAAAACTTTTTGCTGAATACGGAATTTTAGACAAAATTGAGTGGGTTCCTATCGACTCGCTTTTTTCAATCAATCTTCCAGACGGAAGACGTGTGCCTATTCCAGCAAACAGAGAAAAGGCAGAACAAACATTGATTAAAATTTTCCCAAATGAAAAAGAAGGGATTTTGAAGTATTTTGAAATCTGCTTCAATTTTTATAAAGAAGCGGGACAATTTGCAGCAAAAAGCGCAAAATCAACAGGCGAGCCGTCAGCTTTGAAAAAAGCGATAATGAAAGTTGGCTTCCCAAAACTCTACCCTACTCTTGCTGAATATGGAGTACGAAGCACAGATGACGTTTTAAGCGAATTGTTCAAAGAAAAAGAAATTCAACTTTGCCTTTCTGCATATTGGTGTTTTATGGGTGTGCCACCAGAGAAATTTCCTTTCTCTATTCTTGCTCAATGCACGGCAATCTACATCAGCGATATGCCTTATTATTTGAGAGGCGGTTCACAAGTTATGTCACAAGCGCTTATGGAGGCCATAAAAAAGACAGGTAGCGACGTAAAATTGAATTGCGGAATTAACAAAATTATAATTGAAAATGGCAAAGCTGTCGGCGTCATTGACCAAAACGGTGAAGAATATCGCGCAAAGGTAGTCGTTTCAAACATTTCACCAACCGTGACTTACAACAACTTGATTGAGGAAGACAAACTTCCAAAAGGAGTCGTCCCCTATTTCAAAAACTATGATATTGGCATTTCAGCTTTGACTTGTTTTATTGCTCTTGATTGCTCTCCAGAAGAAGTCGGTTTTAAGGACTCTTTCAATTTAACTTATGCAAGTCTTGACGCAAACCGTGATTTTAAGAACGCATACTGTCTTGACACAAGCGTCGACCCTATTGTTTCAACGTGCTACACAGTTGACGACAAAGACGGATACCCAGCAGGAACAAGCGTGCTGACTGCAGGAACTTTGAAATTCAGCGATGCGTGGGAAAAGCTGTCACCAGAAGAATACTATGACGCAAAATATGCGGCAGCAAACACAATCGTTGACCGTTTGGAAAGATTATATCCTAATTTAAGAGAGCATATTGAAGAAATTGAAGTTGCAACACCTTTAACGCATATGCGTTATCTCCATCACCCAGGCGGTGCAATTTACGGATATGAGCAAAACCTCAAATCATCTGTATTTTTCTTCCCGCAAGATATGTTCTTTGACAATCTCTATTTTGCTTCGGGTTGGGTTAACACTTGCGGTTTTGGGCCTAACTATTTATACGGCAACAAAATCGCTAACAGAATTTTGAAGGAGATGAAGTAATATGAAAAGCATAAAAGAAACGCTCATCGGAACGATGATAAACGGAAACAAAGTGTTGAATGAAATTACGGTATCTCAACAAGTTGGAAAAGATTTTTCACTTGACAAAAACAGAACTGCAAGAATTGTTGAACAACTTCACCCTTCTGTGTTAAACCTTAAAATTTCTGAAATTATCAATGTAACAAAAACTGCAAAGACGTTTAGATTTGTAAGCGAAAACGGTTATTTACCGCCCTTTGAAGCAGGGCAATATATCAACGTCGCCGTTGAGATTGACGGAGTAAGAACAACACGTCCTTATTCAATTTGTTCATCTCCGCGCCAAAGAGCATATTATGAAATTACCGTTGCAGAAATCAAGGACGGTTTTGTATCTGATTACCTTCTAAACAAAGCAAAAGTCGGCGACAAATTTCAAGCTAACGGCCCAGCTGGCGTATTCCATTTTAACCCAGTTTTCCACTATAAACGCTCAGTATATCTTGCTGGCGGTTCAGGTATCACACCTTTTATGTCAATGATACGCGAAGTTTTGGAAAGCGGTTTAGAACGTGAAATTCACTTGCTTTACGGTGCAAGAAATTCTGAGGCAGCAATTTTTGATAAGGAATTAAAAACCTTTCAAAAGCTATATTCTAATTTCAAATATACGTTAATCTTATCCGACCAAGACGCAAAAGGCGGTGACCGAAAAGGATTTATCGATGCAACTTGCATAAAAGACATTGTAAAAGATTTGGAAAACACAACCTTCTATTTGTGCGGACCGCAAGTAATGACAGATTTTTGCGCTGAAGCGTTGAAAAAGTTGAACGTAAGAGATAGAAACGTTCGCCGCGAAATGTTTGGCGCGCGTCAAGATATTCAAAATGAATTTGGTTTCCCCAAAGAACTTAGCGGAAGCGAAGTTTTCAAAATCAAAGTTGGAGATAAAGTCATTGACGCAAAATGTAACGAGTCAGTCTTATGCGCTTTGGAAAGAGCTGGCATAAGAGTAAACGTCTGTTGTAGAAGCGGAGAATGTTCACTTTGCAGAGTTAAGTTAGTCAGCGGAAAAGTGTTTATGCCACGTGGAGTTTTGCTCAGATATGCAGATGAAAAATTCGGATATATTCATTCTTGCAAAGCCTATCCAATTAGCGACGTAGAAATCGCACTTTAATTTGCTCCCCCATTATCCGCGATATGCGTTTTCCCCTTATTCTCGCATATCGCACAAAAAAACCGCCGATACATCGGCGGTTTTATTTTCTTCTTTATTTTTTATAAACAATTAGTTTATGCTTCCGCTGTTCACAATAGGCTGAGTATCTTTGTTTGAACACAACACAACCATAAGATTTGAAACCATTTGCGCCTTTTTTTCTTCATCTAATTTGACAACTCCGTTCTCAGCTAATTTTTCGAGTGCCAATTCAACCATACCTACTGCGCCTTCAACAATGGTGGTTCGTGCATCAACAACGGCTTTTGCTTGTTGCCTTTGCAACATAGCCGCCGCAATTTCTTGGGAATACGCTAAATGCGCAATTCTTGCTTCAACAATTTCTACACCCGCAATCTCAACCCTTTTTTGCAAGTCTTCGCAAAGCATATCTGCAATTTCCTGCGAACTTCCACGCAAAGATTTTTCATCACCACCCTCCGACACGTCGTATGGATATTGACGCGCTATGTTTCTGATTGCTGCATCACTCTGGATTGAAACATAGTTTGCATAGTTATCAACGTTGAAAGCAGCCTTTGCCGTGTCTGCAATTTTCCAAATTACAACGACGCCTATCTCAATCGGATTACCCTCTAAGTCGTTGACCTTCTGTTTTTCGTTATTCAAAGTCATAGCCTTCAATGACAATTTTTTGCCAATAGGCACATAAACGCCTTGGTTGTTAAATAGATTTTTGTTTGCAGGGTTAAAAGATACACAAAATGGATTTATCCAGAAAAAGCCTTCTTTTTTAATTGAACCGTAATATTTTCCAAAAAGCGTTGATACAAGAGCCTCATTTGGTGATAACATTCTAAACCCAGATGGTAAAATGCAAATAGGCACAAGCAATAAATATCCAATAATCAACATTGCCGCTGCTCCAACAGTTCCGCTTTCTGCCGACACGTGTCCAAATGAAATAAGTAAAATACAACTCAACAACAATAATACATAAATGGCCATCATCAACCAACCGTTCATCGGTTTCAGGACTTTTTCATCATACTTATTTTTCATTTCTTTTTCCATATATTCCTCCATAATTTGACATTAAAATGGTAACATTATGATTTTTGAAAGTCAATATTAAAAATTGTTAAAAAAAAGCATACAAAAAAAAAATTATATGATAGAATGATAGCATATAAGGAAATGCCTATTTAGCAACTTAACTGTCAAATAAATTTGCACTATCCGTTATAAATATTCAAAGGAGGCTAATTCAAATGGCAGATAAGACTATTGTTTGCAAGGACTGCGGAAAAGAATTCATCTTTTCTGAGGCAGAGCAAGCATTTTACAAAGAAAAAGGCTTTGACAATGAACCTGTAAGATGCCCTGAATGCAGAAAGGCAAAAAAAGCAAAGTTTAACAACGGCTTTAAGAGAAATAACAATTCAAATCGTTATTAACAAAAATGGTCCACCGAATTTTCGGTGGACTTTTCTTATATTTTTATAAGCTTATATAATTTTTTATTTCGGACGAAACTTTTATTACAAATTATAATTAAATTTTATCGACAAAACATACCTTCTTCATTTTTTGGTCTTGTAAAGGTTTATCGTTGTAATTTGTTTTTACCTGTGCAATTTTGTCAACTGTTTCAATTCCTTCAACAACTTTGCCAAAAGCCGCATACTGTCCGTCTAAAAATTTTGCGTCTTGGTGGCAAATAAAGAATTGTGACGAAGCCGAATTCGGAAATTGACTTCTCGCCATAGAGATAACTCCTCTTTGGTGTGACAAAGAATTTTTTACACCGTTATTTGCAAATTCACCTTTAATCGTCTGTTTACTTCCGCCCATACCTGTGCCTTGTGGGTCGCCACCTTGTATCATAAAACCGCTTATGACGCGGTGAAAAATCAATCCGTCATAAAATTTTTCGCTCACAAGTTCCTGAAAATTTTCAACAGTTATAGGTGCAACTTTTTTTTCTAGTTCCAGCACTATTTCTGCCCCGTCTTCCATAATAATTTTGACAAAATCTGTCGCTTTGTCGCTGATTTCAAACATTGTTGTTCTCCTTTTATGCTTTAATATTACATTATTATCTTTTCTTAATTGGATTTTAGCATTACCTTTTGATGCTTATTCCAAACGAATTGTTTACAAAAACGACTTTGCTATTGCCGTAGTCACCACTTTTGCGCTTGTCCAAGCCCATTGCAAATTATATCCACCGCTGTCGCCATCAACGTCCAACACTTCACCTATCGCATAAGCGTTTTTGCATTTTATAGACATCAAATTTTCATCAAATTCCTTTACGTTCAATCCGCCTGACATAACTTGACTTATGCTTACGTCGCCTAATCCCTCAATTTTAAGCGGATAATTTTTAATAACTTTTGCCACAGCACTTGCCTTAGCAACCGCTTTATCGTTTTCATTACACTTAGACGCCCAAATTATGCGCTCGCAAACTTTGCTATGGAATATTCCACTTAATACGTCAGATATGCTGGCATTTGCGCGCTTATTGAACAACCCTTCAACTTCTGCTTGCGAAAAATCTGGCATAAAATCAATACATACTGTGCCGCCTATTCTCGCTATCCCACGGGAAATCTCGCTTGCCATATTAAAAACTGCAATTCCGCTTATACCAAAATCTTTGAACAGTACCTCGCCAACTTCATACCTCAATCCAATTCTTACGCCAGCTTTAACTCTTATACCCTGCAAACTCTTAATCGGTTCTTTATCAGTCTTAATAGAAGTCAATGATGACACAAATCCGCGGTAGGTGTGTCCTAACGCGGTATATAAATCTAAGCTATTACGCCCAAAAGTTGCGGGAGAACCAGTTGCAAGAACAATGCAATTTGCCGTAAATGTAAAACTTTTGTTTGGCTTGTCTTCTTCCTTTTGAACACCTGACACCGTAAACGTATCAGCATAATTTTCAACAGATGTCACTATATGACTTGTAAAAATTTCCGTATCACTTCTCTCTACGCCTTTTCTTAAAATGTCCAAAACATTGGTTGCGCTTTCGCTGTAAGGATACACCCTATTGTCAACAACCTTTGTTTGAAGCCCTAATCTGTCAAATGCCACAACTGTGTCGTGAGCGTCAAAACGGTCAAGAAACTCCTCAACGTACGACGGCTTATTATAATGAACAATGTTCATATCTAGATTGCTGAGATTGCATTTTCCGTTGCCTGTTGCAAGCAATTTTTTGCCCACTCTGTCGTTGGCTTCAACAATGGCAACAGACAAATTATGTGGCAATTCACAAGCTAAAAATAGTCCGCCTGCGCCACCACCAATAATGATTACGTCAAAATGTTTTTTATCCATAATGGAATTTTACCACACGAAAAGATGTTTGGCAATTTTTAATTATATAGTGCTAAATTTCCCTAATTTGAAGCCTTAAAAGCTAAAAAATATAATATTAAAAAGCTCTCCGCATTTTAATCCATCTTAAGACTTACTAATGCTAAAAATAAAATTAAAAGGTTCACAACCTTCCGAAGCTCAAACTAAATTCAATTTTTTTAATTGTATAAGTCCGAAACTTCTAAAATTAAAAAGCAACTGTAATTAATCAATTAAAAATACCGCCCCACTCTTTTACCAGAATGTGTCCAGGTTCAGCCTAACTGTACTTGCCGGATTACAAAGTGGTGTTTTTATATTTGTTATATTCAATATTAAAAAATGTCAATCTTGTTATTTAATTGCTATTTAACGGGAGAACGATATTTAATTTGATTTTTTTTAATAAAGGGTAAAAAGTGCTTGCAAAGCCACGCAAATTAGTGTAATATACAAATGCGTTTGGAGGCTTAGCCCAGTTGGTTAGAGCGCTTGCTTGACATGCAAGAGGTCACAAGTTCAAGTCTTGTAGTCTCCACCAAAGTTTGTCTAAATCGAACATCTATGTTTGGTTTAGACTTTTTTTTATTGTTTCCACTTATAATTCATCAACATAGTTTTACTAAATCAATTATTTTATTAAAATACATAATATGACATACCGTTGAACAGGTAGTTGAAACTTATGCTCACATGTGACAATCTGATAAAAACTGCGTAATCAATTTAATAAATTCTTTAAGTATTGCGCCATAAAAGTGTCATAGCGAGCTAAATGCACTATATATTGTGGTTTAGCTCGCTATAATACACTTGATATTGCTGTGGTGGAGGTGCGGAGAGTCGAACTCCGGTCCAATCAACCTTTAACGGCGCCTTCTACATGTTTAGCTTATGATTAAATTTTTCGCTCTTTGGTTCATAAGCAAACCGCCGTTTGATAAGCCCGTAATGACAGCAGCCTTACCGAGCAATTGGACTGCGTTGTCTGTTTTTTTGATGCCGATTGCTAAGGGAACAGAAAACCTTAGGTCGACATGCTGACTATATTATGCAGCAAAAGCGAATTCCATATTATTGGAACTCATTTTTTCATTTTTTGCGTTTAATTTTAGTTTCCGTTTTTGATGCAGTCGGACTGCAACATGCTTACACCATCTCCAACTAACTGTCGAATCCTGTACACCCCCGATTATGCATAGCCGCAAAATGTTTGCATAAATCTAATAATATCATTATATCCGTTAAATAACTTTTTGCAACTCTATTTTGGCAGAGAATTTTTGTAATATTGACTTTGTTTATGTCAAATGATAGAATATCTTTTGAAATTGAACCATAAAGAATAGGTGAGGGAGAAAAATTATGGGTTATATTATAAGCAAAGAAAAGTGCGCTGATTGTGGTTATTGCGCTTTGGTTTGTCATTTCGACGCCATAAGCGAAACCAAAGAATTAGTTTACGAAATTGATAAAGAGAAATGTCACGGTTGCGGTCAATGTAGTTTTGCGTGTCCAGCGGGTGCAATCTCACCAGAAAGCGGACACGTTGCAATAGTTTCAGTTACAATCATAAATGATAAATGTATAGGTTGCTCGATTTGCAGTCGCAGTTGTCCTGTGAACGCAATCAGTGGTGTAATTAAGCAACCATTCAAAATTGATGCCAACCAATGTATAAAATGCGGTTTATGCGCAACAAAGTGCAAAAAAGACGCGATTGAAGTTGTATATGCAAAATGAAATTAACTATAAAATTGCAAGAGTAGGTTTGCACCATTTTGAAGAGCCTTGTATATCTGGCACAAGCGGAAGCGGAACGATATTTTTTTCTAATTGCAATTTGAAGTGTATATTCTGTCAAAACTATCAGATATCGCAAGAAAAACAAGGCCTAGTAATAAGAGAAGATGCCTTAATTTATGCGATGGAATATCTACAAGATATTGGTGCAAACAACGTTAATTTGGTGACGCCTACACTTTGGACAAACAAACTTGTTTCGACCTTAGAGAAAGCAAAAAGGACAGTTAAAATTCCAATTGTATGGAACAGTAGCGGATATGAAACCGTAACAAATTTGAAAAGACTTGAAGGTTTGGTAGATATTTATTTGCCAGATTTCAAATATAGTGATAATGAATTAGCAAAAGAATACAGTAATGCAAACAATTATTTTAACGTCGCATCAGAGGCAATATCCGAAATGAGAAGACAACAGCCTTACGATGTTTTTGAAGATGACTTGTTAAAAAAAGGCGTAATTATCAGGCACTTGGTGTTGCCTAATGCAATGAAAAACACTAAGTACGTGCTAGAACAAATTGCAAAAATTGACAGTTCTTTGTACGTCAGTTTAATGTGTCAATATTTCCCAACGCAAGCAGTTCAATATCACCCTACCCTGTCACGGCGTCTAACACAAGACGAATACGATATTGTGACCGAGTATTTTTTTGATGCAGGGTTAAAGAACGGCTATTCGCAGGAGCTTTCAAGCGCAACCGAAGAATACGTACCTGATTTTGATTTGACAAGCCTAAAAATACTTCTAGCAAAATTCTTGTAATTTCAAAAACATTTGTCATCTAAGATACAAAATAATTTATGATATTGAAATAAAAACGCACCCAACAGAGTGCGTTTTTTTGACTGAATTTTAATTTCTTTTTGCCTTATAATTTTATTCACTTCTCAAAGCAATAGCAGGGTCTTTGTTTGCTGCAATTCTTGATGGAATATAACCAGCGAGAATACTTAGCAAAACGCTTATTCCAATCATCAAGAAACAATGCCACCACGTAACCATGAGTAGATTAGGAATTTGAAACACCTTAAACAATACAAATGCAATAATAGCCGAGAAAATTGCGCTTATAATCGTGCCAATTATACCCGAGTATGCACCAATCATTGATGACTCCGCAATGAACACTCGCGAAATATCTTTTTTCCTCGCTCCTAGCGAACGCAGAACACCAATTTCTTTTCGACGTTCTAACACAGACGTGTAAATTATAATGCCTATCATTATAGTAGAAACGAGCAACGATATGGCTGAGAAACCAACCAAAACATAGGTGACAACATTTGTCAACGTGCCAACATAGCCCATTATAATTGCAAGATAGTCTGTATATTTAATTTGCTCAATAGTTTCGCTGTATTTATCAAGCAACGCAACAATCTTATCCTTGCTGTTAAACGACGAACAATAAAATGATATAGATTTTGGTCTTTCCAAATCGGCAAATCCTAATACACGCATCATCACGGTGTAAAGTTCATTTTTGTCTGCAAATTTATCCTTAGCAGATTGGTCGGTGAAGTCACGAGGATAAGTCTTTCCTGCTACCATAGGAACAGAATTTGTTTTGTCTGAACCTTTGTATGACAACGACCAAGAGTCTTTCATATCAACAACGGCTTTGAAGTTTTCACCTGCGCCAAATTCAGCAATTTGAGCTTGAATTGCTGGGTGAGTTTCTGCCTTGCCAATAATTTTTTCCGTAAGACCGTGAGTATAACCAACCACGCCGTTAATTGAGGTTACGTTTACTCCTTGCTTAGGACGAACGACACCAATGATTTCCAAATCCATTGCATTTGCTTTCGGCAAGCCAATAAAATCGTTGACACCATTTGCCGGGTCATAGTTTCCAACAGACTCAATAAAATTCTTGTTTCTATATTTCTTATCAAAGCCAGACCAATAATCGTCGCTGTTTTGATAGAAATAGTCCGCATTTGAAATAGCTTTATATTTCAGACCGATAAAATCTTCCGCATTAAAAGTCATATCTAATGAACCGCCCGTCATAAGTGAACCCACTTTGTTGCTTGAAATCAAGCCGAGCATAAACAGACCGTAATCAGGAATTTTGTTGTTTTCGTCAACAACGATAACAAGTTGATTTGCGCTTGTGGTTTTTGTTTGGTCAGGCCAAGCACCTGCAATCAAATCATATTGATTGTTAAGCAATTTTTGGTTTGTGCTAATTTCGTCCCAAGACGGAATGCTGTAAGCAAATTGTTTTGACTGTTCCAAAAGTTGTTGCAAAGCAGAGCCACCGCCTCCGCCACCAAAGCTATCTTCAACTTTTTTGAAAATATCTTCCATAACGTCGGTGTATGGATAAAGTTTTTCGTAACGGAATTCCGTTTGCGCTCCAACAGGTGTAGCACCATTATAGAGGTTGAAAGCATTTTCCTGTATGTCAACTTTGTTTTTTTCATCTGCTGTCAAGTTGTTTTTGTATGCATAGTCTGAAAAAACGTTGAAACTTGTTCCGTAATTATACTTTATTTGCCCCAAGTCAGGGTCAAAGTTGTTATCTAAATAGGCTTTTAATTTAACCAAGTCATTTTCGGAAGATATTGTTGGCAAAGCCTCCATAAGTTTTCCGAGCATTGAATTGATACTGATAACTCCGCCAGACGGGAATGTCTTTTGAAGTTTGGGCATCAAAATATTCATAGCAGATTGAATGTCAACGCTGCTTTCTTCAATTGTTATAGGATATTTGGAAAGCGCATTTTCCTCAATGCTGTGAACGTAACCGCTTACGCCTGAGGATGCCGCCAAAACCAAAATAATACCTATGATACCTATGCTACCAGCAATAGATGTCAAAAGTGTTCTTCCTTTTTTACTTAAAAGGTTGTTGAACGAAAGTGAAATTGCAGTTCGCAAGCTCATTGACGACCTATCATTAGCCTTAAGCCTCAACATTTTGAGTTGTAAACGAGAAAGTTTTTTTATTTTTTTATCGGCTTTTGTCGTTTGAGCAGTTTGTGAATCTGCAACTTGACCATTAGCTGTCGCATCAACGTCAGATTTCTTATTTTTCTTACATTTGCAAGCATTTGCCGCTTCAAATTCCAAATTTTCTTTTTCAAGCAATTTTTGTTTTTCAAGTTTTTCAAAATATGCTTGTGCTACTGGGTCGTCGTTTTCGCTATAAGGCTTTGTATCATCAACAACCTCGCCATCTTTCAAATACACGATACGTGTACTATACTGTTCGGCAAGTTGTGGGTTGTGAGTTACCATAATAACAAGCCTGTCTTTTGCCACCTCTTTAAGCAAATCCATAACTTGTATGCCTGATTCGCTATCCAATGCGCCAGTTGGTTCGTCCGCCAAAATAATTTCAGGGTTATTGACCAAAGCGCGCGCAATAGCGACCCTTTGCATTTGTCCGCCACTCAGTTGGTTTGGCTTTTTTCTCGCTTGACTGTCCAAACCGACCTTTTTTAGGGCTTCCAATGCTCGAACCTTACGTTCTTGTGCAGGTACACCAGCCAAAGTCAAGGACATAGCCACGTTTTTGAGAATGTTCATATGAGGTATTAAGTTGTAACTTTGAAAAATAAACCCGATTCTGCGGTTTCTATAAGTATCCCAGTCAATTTGGTCATACTCTTTGGTAGAAACCCTATCTATTTGAATATCGCCGCTTGTATATTGGTCAAGCCCGCCGATAATGTTTAATAATGTTGTTTTACCACAGCCACTTGGGCCTAAAATTGAAACAAATTCATTTCTTCGGAATTCTATTGAAACTCCGTGTAGCGCAAGAACGCTTTCCTCATCTACTTTGTATTCTTTCGTTATATCTAAAAGTTTTAGCATAAAGCCTCCGCTGAATTATTATTTTTTTATGTATTTTTATCAAATGAATATTATATTTATAAAACTTCT
>CAZQGE010000025.1:0-2036 GCA_964592815.1 uncultured Bacteroidaceae bacterium
TTTGACTTTAAGGTTATAAAACTTATGTTTTTGTAATTTTTGGCTGTTTTACCAATTTATATAACTGTTTATTATAAGATTTATCATCTTAATGTTTTAATTAGCATCAAAGGCACTTTCAATATGGTTAATTTTACCATTCAAAATCTCTATGACATCAAATCTGAAATTAGCGTCAAATAATCTATATTTTACCATATACGCTTTTGCAAAAGTTACGTATCTTTTAATTTTCACCTTTGTCACAGCTTCTGAAGGCTGTCCAAATTCGGTAGAATTTCTTGTTTTAACCTCGCAAAAAACAAAAGTGTTGTCAGGTGTTTTTGCAACCAAATCTACTTCTATCCCAATAAGAACAAAATTTTTTTGCAAAACTTTGTACCCCTTATCTTTCAAAAAATTTTCAGCAATAATCTCGCCTTTTGTTCCTTCTGCCTTTTTGTTCATTTTAGATAAAATTCTTTATAAACGTATTTCTATGTATAGGACACGCCCCAAAACTTTTTATGCCTTCAATATGTTTTTTTGTGCCGTATCCCATATTGTTTTCAAAGTCGTAACAAGAATATTCTTTTGCAATTTCAGTCATATATCTATCTCTTGAAACTTTTGCAATAATTGACGCTGCTGCAATAGAATAAGATTGAGCGTCACCCTTAATTATTCCAAGTGTTTGGTATGGAATATCCAATTTAAGAGCGTCAACAAGCACAATATCTGGTTTGACAGAAAGCGACATAATCGCGTCTGTCATACAATGTTTTGTTGCATTCAAAATGTTAAGTTGGTCAATTTTTTCGTTATCATAAGATACCGTTGAAAAACTTATAGAATTTTCAATAATTGTATCAAACAACTTTTCTCTTTTGATTTTTGAAACTTTCTTACTGTCGTTTACTCCGTCAACAAGTTTTTCCAAATTCATAATAACAGCCGTACAAGTAACTGGACCTGCAAGCGGTCCTCTGCCAACTTCATCAACTCCGCAAATGTACTTGTATCCTTTTTCCAAAAGCGAATATTCATATTTCATCAATTCTTCGGGTTTTATCATAAGCACCTTAATCTTTCAAACTGTTTTTGATAATCAAACCACTTGTTTTAGGCTTTTCTAGCATTAGTTTTCCAAGTCTGCCTTTTCGGAAATCATCAAAAATTGCTTTTGCAGTTCTATCATAATCAACAACTCCGCCTTTAAGTTTGAAACCTCTTTTTTCGGCAATTTCATCAAAAATTTCTATTGTTGGCACATTTTCAACGTTGCACTCCAAGTTATATCTTTCAACAAATGCTTGCGGATATAACTCCTTGATTTCTTCAAGAAAATCAAAAGCTAACTCGTTTACGTCCAAAACTTCTTCTCGTATGCTACCTATATATGCCAAATGATGAGCCACTTTTTGGTCTTCAAACTTAGCCCAAAGCGTTCCAGGAGTATCTAAAAAATCTATACCGTCAACCGACAACCATTGCTTTCCACGTGTTACACCAGGGCGATTGCCTGTTACCGCTTTTGCTTTTTTGCACATAGAGTTTATAATTGTAGATTTTCCGCTGTTTGGGACACCTACAACCATTGAACGTATTGGAATATTTACTCCTTTATCCGCAAATTTATCAATTTTAGCTTTTAATTCTTTTTTTAAGCCACGCACAATGTCTGAGCAATCACCAGACGTGCCGACTGCAAGAACGTACGACTTATTTTCGCTTTCAAATTTATCTCGCCAGAGTTTCAAATCTTCATTTTTGACTAAATCACATTTATTGAAAACATACAAAACTTTCTTTCCTAAAAGCAATTTGTCAAAAATTGGATTATTGCAAGAAGCCACAGCTCGTGCGTCTATAACGTAAATTAACGCGTCAACAAGACGGAGATTTTCCTCCATCATTCTTATAGCTTTTGTCATATGCCCTGGAAACCATTGAATGTTCAAAATTACGTCCTCACACTTTGCTTGATATAAGAGCATCTTTTTTGCCAATCTCTCGTCAAATGCTCCCTTTCATAGCTTTCGCTATGCGCTGTCGCC
>CAZQGE010000025.1:2136-18166 GCA_964592815.1 uncultured Bacteroidaceae bacterium
CGCACGTGTTTCGTCCGTAATTTTGTAGCTTTCTTGTTTGTTTATACTTGCCTTTGGGAACTCTTGCCAATCTCTCGTCAAATGCTCCCTTTCATAGCTTTCGCTATGCGCTGTCGCCTTTTTCTTATCTTCACAAAAAATCTACTTCTTCTATCTGCGCACGTGTTTCGTCCGTAATTTTGTAGCTTTCTTGTTTGTTTATACTTGCCTTTTGGGAACTCTTGCAAATCTCTCGTCAAATATTAAATATATTTATCCTCTTTTTTTGCGTTTTTTAATTGGTAAAATTTCTTTCAAATTTAGTTTGGAAAAAAGTTCTGGTCGCCGCAACGCCGTGATTTCAATAGATTTTTCCATTCTCCAATTTGCAATGTCGGCGTGATTGCCACCTTGCAAAACTTTTGGAACTTCCAAACCGCGATATACCTGTGGTCGCGTATATTGTGGATATTCTAAAAGTCCGTTTGAAAAACTTTCTTCTTCTGTTGAGTCTGAACTTCCCAAAACACCATCTACATACCTTGATACACAGTTGAGCAAAACCATTGCAGGTAATTCTCCACCTGTAAGAACATAATCTCCAATTGAAATTTCACGGTCAATACATATATCCAAAGCTCTCTGGTCGACACCTTCATAATCACCGCATAAAAGCAAAATACGTTTCTCTTTTGACAATTCTAAAACTGTTTTTTGATTTAAGACTTCGCCTTTTGGTGACATATAAATTCTAACCGCTTCATGCTTTTCGTCCACGCTTTCAATAGCTGATACAATCGGGTCAGGAGTCATAACCATTCCCGCGCCACCACCATAAGGCGTATCGTCAGTTTTTGAGTGCTTATCTTTGGAATAATCACGGATATTTGTTATTTCCACCTCAATTTTTCCATCGTCAATAGCCTTCCCGATAATGCTTTCAGAAAGTATTGAAAAATAGTCTGGAAATATTGTTAAAATATCAAATTTCATAATTATTTGTTGTAAACTGCCACTCTCGGAAACATTAAATCATCTAAAACAAGTCTGCCATTTTGAATGTCGACCTCTTTTATCAATGCTTTAAGCGCGGGAAAACTTATTTGACCATCTGCGGTGTTCACAACGTAAACGTCTGCTGAACCATATTGCAAAATGTCAACAAGCTCACCAATTTTTTCTCCTCCGACTATTACGTCAACGCCTAGCATGTCAACGATATAATATCTGCCGTTTTCTGGTTTTGGAAGCTGTTCACGCTTAACGTAAACACTTTTGTTTCTTAACGCGTCAACCTGTTCAGGTGTATCAATTCCTTCAACCTTAAAGTACGCAAAAACGCCTTCAAGATATTTTTTCTCGACGGCGTATTCAATTCCCGCAATTTTTATCGTTTTAAGTTTCTGAAACCTTTGAGAATTATCCGAGTAGGTTTGCACCTTAAACTCACCTTTAATTCCCCTAGGTTTCAAAACTCTGCCGATGTCAAGTTCGGTTTTCATTGTTTTTCTTCAATGACTACGTTGTATCTCGTGCTTGCTTTTGAGGAAGCGGCTTTAACAAGAGTTCTAATTGACTTTGCAATTCTACCTTGTTTGCCGATAACTTTTCCTATATCCTTTTTGGCGATTACAACGACAATATCAGAAGTATTTTCGTCTTCTCTCATTTCGATTGAAAAATCACCGTCTGGAACAAGTGTGGATACCAAATATTCCACCAATTCAACCATAAATCACCTTAGATTATGCCGTTTTCTTTGAATAATCTACGGACAGTTTCGGTAGGTTGCGCACCATTTTCAAGCCATTTCTTAGCAATATCTGCGTTGATATTGACAACTGCTTTGTCATTTTCTTTAGAAACGGGGTTGTATGTGCCTACTTGTTCAATATATTGTCCGTCTCTTGCTTTTCTTCCGTCAGTTGCGACGATGCGGTAGAAAGGAGCTTGTTTTGCGCCCATTCTTGTAAGTCTTAATTTTACCATTGTTGTATCCTCCGTGATAACAATTTAATTTTGTTTTTTATGTTATTTCTTTTAATAATTATTTCTTAGAACGGCAAACCTTTAAGTCCCCTCATTCCTTTACCGCCTTTGCTCATTCTCGCCATCATATCTTTCGTCATTTCAAACTGTTTCAAAAGTTGATTGACTTCTTGAATTGAAGTGCCAGAACCTTTAGCAATACGTTTTCTTTGGCTAGCCTTTATAATATCGGGGTTTCTTCTCTCTTTTGGCGTCATTGATTGAATGATAGCTTTTGTGTGCAACATCTTTTGCTCGTCTATTTCAGGAGTTCCGCCTTTTAGTTTGCCTTGAAGTCCAGGTATCATATTCATCATATCGCCCAAATTGCCCATTTTTTTCAAACCGTCAATTTGTGCCAAATAGTCGTCAAGTGTAAAACTGCGTTCTTTAATTTTCTTTTGCAGTTCCATTGCCTGTTCTTGTGAAAAAGCTGTTTCAGCTTTCTCAATCAAGGTGAGCACGTCGCCCATACCCAAAATTCTTGATGCCATACGGTCGGGGTGGAAAGGTTCAATATCTTCCATTTTTTCACCCGTTCCCGAAAACTTAATTGGCTTACCCGTAACTGCTTTTATTGACAATGCTGCGCCACCACGCGTATCACCGTCAAGTTTTGTCATAATTACGCCAGTAATATCTAGAGTTTTGTTAAAAGTATCTGCAACTGTAACTGCGTCTTGCCCTGTCATACTGTCAACCACAAGCAAAATTTCTGTTGGTTTTACAGCTTTTTTGATGTTGACAAGTTCAGTCATTAAAGTTTCATCAATATGCAAACGCCCTGCCGTGTCGATTATCATAGTATCAAAGCCGTTTTTTAGAGCGTATTCTTCTGCTTTCTTAGCAATTTTCACAGGGTCGATTTGCCCAATTTCAAATGCTTCTGTTTGCGCTTTTGACGCAACAACTTTTAATTGCTGAATTGCAGCGGGACGATAAATGTCACAAGCAACAAGCAAAACTTTTTTGCCTTGTTTTTTAAGATAAAGTGCAAGTTTGCCACACATTGTCGTTTTGCCCGCGCCTTGCAAACCACACATCATATATATGGTTGGTTGACGGTCAGAAACTTCCAATTTTTGAATTTTGCTGCCCATCAGTGAACAAAGTTCGTCATTTACAATTTTGACAATTTGTTGTGCGGGTGTCAAAGATTTCAAAATATCTTCACCCAACGCTTTTTCAGAAACTCTATTGACAAATTCCTTTACAACTGCAAAGTTTACGTCAGCTTCAAGCAAGGCTACTCTAATTTCACGCATTGCTTGTTTTATTTCTAACTCAGTAAGTTTTCCTTTGTTTTTCAACTTGGAAAAAATATGGTTCATTCTATCGGATAAATTTTCAAAGACTGACATTTATTCCTCCGCAACTTGTTTAATTGCCTTAATCAAAGTTTTAACCTTATCATTGTCTCCGTTTTCAAGCGATAATAAAGCATCATCTGCCAAAACAGAAATTTTGTTGTAGTTTTCAGACAATTTGAGCAAGTTTTCAAACTCCAAAAGGGCTTTTTCGCCACGCTTTATACTGTCCAAAACGGCTTGACGTGAGATGTTTAACAGTTCGCTTAATTCGCCAAAAGAAATATCTTCGTCGTAATGCAAACGCAACAATTCGTTTTGTTTGTCGGTCAGCAACGAACCGTAATATGACCTCAAATTACCAATTTCAAATCTATCCATATCTCTGTCAAGGCATACACCTTGACACTATATTATTCTTTTCTAAAATTACTGTCAACTGTTTTATTATAGCTAGACAAAAAATTATAAATATTTTTAACTTTAACAAATAAAGAACGCAACCATTCGATTGCAATTTTTAATTTGGTGTGTAGCTAAAAAAGTTATCGTGTTGGTAAAAACTAAAAAAACGTGCATCGTTGTTTTCAAAAAATAATTATTTTTTAATCATATTATCATTTGCTTAAAAACTATGTGGTTTCTATGTGATATTTTAATTATTTCCTTGACACGATTTTGATTTTTTGTAAACTAACAATTTAATATGTCAGTTTTATATAAGTGCGTTAATAAACTCCGTTGCGTTAAACGGTATCAAGTCGTCAATTTTTTCACCTACGCCAACGTATAAAACAGGAAGTTGTATTTCTTCGCTTATGGCAAGCACAACTCCACCTTTTGCCGTCCCGTCAAGTTTGGTCAAAATTATTCCGTCAATGTCAACTGCTTCTGAAAAGATTTCCGCTTGCGATACAGCATTTTGTCCTGTTGTAGCGTCCAAAACCAAAAATTTTCTGAAATCAGCCTCTGGCAATTCTCTTTCAACAACACGACATATTTTCTTCAATTCTTCCATCAGGTTTTTTTTGTTATGCAAACGACCAGCTGTGTCAACCAAAATTACATCGTTATGCTTAGCTTTTGCAGATGAAATTGCGTCAAACACAACAGCTGCGGGGTCTGCACCTTCATTGTGACGAATAACTCTTACACCTGCCCTTTCTCCCCAAACTTCCAACTGCTCGCTTGCAGCAGCCCTAAACGTATCAGCAGCGGCAACAACAACGCTTTTACCTTGCTCTTTGAAAAGATGTGCAAGTTTTCCTATTGCAGTTGTTTTGCCCACACCGTTTACACCTGAAACCAAAATTACAAGCGGATATTTATAGTTTTCAACGTCATAATCAATGCTTTCAATCATTATGTCTTTCAACAAGTCTTTTGCAAGTTCAGTTTTCTTAATTTTCTCATCAAAAATTCTGTCTTTTAACTGTTCAATCAAATTTTCCGAGGCAGAAATTCCGACGTCGGCAGAAAGTAACGCGTCTTCAAGATTATCATAAAATCCTTCGTCAAGTGATTTTGCAGAAAATGCAAAAAACAACTTTTTTGAAAAGTTATCCTTTGTCTTTTTTATTCCGTTTGCAATTTTCTCAAATAAATTCATATTACTCCTTACCTGCTTTTAAGTATTACACTTTTGAACGTTATATATCTGTTTATCTAAACTAATTGTCAGAGCTTGCGTGTTTAATTGCTTCTTCAAATTCGATTGAAACAATTTTTGTGACACCTTTTTCTTCCATCGTAACACCAAAAATACTGTCAGCGTGACGCATTGTAGGTTTACGGTGAGTTATAACAATAAACTGAGTATCCGTCGAAAATTTCTTCAAGAAATCAGCAAATAAGTTGGCGTTTGCGTCATCAAGCGCAGCTTCAATTTCATCAAGAACGCAAAAAGGCATAGGTTTAAGTTTCAAAATTGCAAACAAGATTGAAATTGCAGTAAGAGCTTTTTCACCGCCACTAAGCAAGTTGATGTTTTGAAGTTTCTTTCCTGGAGGTTGCGAAAAAATGTCAATTCCAGCTTCCAACGGGTCGTCTGTCTCTTGCATATTTAAGCGCAATTCACCTTTTCCGCCTCCAAACAACTGTTTGAAAACTTCTTGAAAGTTTATGTTGATTTTGTCAAAAGCATCGGTGAATTTATTTACCATTTCGCCCGTCAATTCAGCTATGATTTTTTGTATATCATCATAAGCGGTTTGAATGTCATCACGTTGAGTTATACACTCCGTATGTCTTTCTTCCGTTTCTTTTAGAGTTTCAATGGCAAGTGGGTTTACCTCACCAAGTTTTGAAATGGCTTTTTTCAAATCAGCAATGACAGTTTGCGCGCCATAGGCTTTGAATTCGCTATCCTTAAACTCTAATGCGCCAGAATACGTCAAGTCATATTCTTCCAAAATATGCTCCTGCATATGGCGAATTTCAATGTCAACGTTTTCAAGCATAGACTCATCACGTATAATTTTGCCTTCAATCGTGGTTTTGCTTTCGTTAAAATCTGACCTTTGAGCATCTAAATTTTTAATTTCTTCATTCAAAAATTTCTTTCGCTCTGATAAGGATGAAATTTCTTGTTCAAGCCTATTTATTCTTGCCAAATCTTCCTTTGAAAAGACCTTCTTTTCAGGAGCGTTTTCAATAATTTGAATATTATTTTCAACGTTTTTTAAGTCGGCAATTAAGTCAAGTTTTTCTTCCTCAAACTCAGCTTCTTCTCGACGCAAACGGAATATTTCCGCCTCTGTTCCGTTGATTTGGCTTTTTGACTCGGCAACTTTTACGCGTAATTCCATAACCTTTTCTTGCAAAATATCTTTTTCATTTTTTTGGATATTGTTTTTTGTTTTAGAATTCGCAAGCAAGTCATTATATTGAGTTTGCTTAGACTTTACAATTTTTTCAAGTTCATCAATCGAGCCAATCTTTACGGATAAGTCAAGCACTAAGCTATGCGCAATTTCATATTCTTCTGCATCTTTTGCAATTTCAATCTGCAAAGTTTCTGTGCTTTTTACCGACTGCTTTGACTTTTCTTCGTTTAAGCTCAAATTGATTTTTAATTCGTTTATGTCTTGATTGAAACTATTTATTTTTTCTTCACAATCAACAAGTTCTTGTTCACGTTCTTGTTTTTGAGAAAGCAAACGCGACATATTTGTTTTTGTTCTTTCTATGTTTTCTTTAGCTTGTTCAATCTGCTTTTCTTGTGAAAGCAATCCGCTGTTTTGAGAACGGCGTGACCCTCCAGTAATTTCACCGCCACGGGAAAAAATATCGCCGTCCAGCGTAACTACTTTGAAGGCTTGATTATATTTTTTGAAAAGCCTTATTGCTGTGTTTATATTGTCAACAACAACAGTTGAGCCTAACAAAGTTTGAATTACGTCATCAATATTTTTTTCATAATTTATCAAATCTGACGCTACGCCAAAACAACCTTGTTCTTTCAAGACGTCCCTACTTTCACCAGTCAAAACGTGCGGACGGCAAGTTGTTAGCGGACGGAACGTAACTCTGCCATAACTTTTTTGTTTAAGATATGCAATCAAGTCGCTTGCATCACGTTCGGTGTCAACAATGATATTTTGCAAAGCGCCACCTAAAGAATATTCAATCGCAGTTTCATATCCCTCAGGGACGGTAATCAATTCAGCTAAAACGCCAATAATTTTGTTGTTAAGTGTTGGGTCGTTTTGCGCATCACGCATAAGCCTTTTAACTGCTTCTTGATAACCTTGATATTCGTTTTTTATGGATATATATAATTTCAAATTGGCTTCGTGCATACTCAATTTGGAATTAAGTGTGTTTATGTCTTCAACAATTCCTTTTATCGCCTCGTTGGCGTCAGCCTTTTCGGACATACATTCGTTGTATGAAGAAAGCAAATCTCTCAACTTTTCTCTTGCACTTTTTACGTTGGAATCATAAATTGTCAAGTTTGTGAGTTCTTCATCAAGACGCGCTTTTTTGCCGTTTAACATATTAAGCAAAGTCTTTGCTCTTTCCTCGTTTATACCTTTTTCAGCAACGTATCCTTGCAAATTGGTTTTCAAATCGCCAAGTTCTTCAACAGCTTTTATGTACTCACTATTGCTGGTTTCAATGTCTGATGCTTGTCCTTCCAAAGTTTTTGTCAAACTGTCGCATTTTGAAGACGCTTCTTCAAGTTCACGGCTTAAAGCAAGCATTGTTTTAAGTTGGTCTTCTTTTTTATCTTCGTTTCGTTTTATCAAATCTGATGAAATGCTTAAACGCATATCCAAATCTTTCAATTCATCGTTCAAACGAACCTGCTCATTTTTAAGGTTAGAAATTTTTTCTTTGAGCAAGTTTTCTTCGCCAGCCATTTTTTCGACGTCAACTTTAAGAGAAAGCAATTCTGACGTGTCTTGTTCATAAACACGGTCAATTCCGCTTAACTCAGTCAGACATTTATCATACTTTTGTCCGCATTCGCTAAGTTGCATTTCCTTAACTTTCAAATCTTTTTTTGCAACGTCAAGACGGTCGTAAATTTTTTGTTTTATAGTTTGGTTGTTTTCAAAATTGTATATATAAAGATTAACTTCATTTTTTTTAAGTTGGTCTTTAATTTCAAAATATTTTTGAGCAGTTTCAGCCTGTTTTCTAAGCGGATTTAATTGGCGTTCAATTTCCGAGATAATCTCACTTGCAGTTTGAAGATTTTGAGCGGTTTTTTCGAGTTTCCTTTCGGCTTCTGTGCGCTGCGCTCTGAATTTAGAAATGCCCGCTGCTTCTTCAAATATATTACGTCTGTCATCAGGTTTTGCCGACAAAATTTCTTCAATTCTGCCTTGCCCTATTATGGAATAGCCTTCTTTACCAATACCTGTATCGTGAAACAAGTTGATTATATCCTTCATACGACAACGAGTTTGGTTTATGTAATATTCACTTAAACCGCTTCTGTCAAGTTTTCTTGTGATAATTACGTCATCAAATGGCAATGACGGGAAGATTTTTTGTCCATCGTTGTTAAACTGCAAAGAAACTTCGCAATACGACATACTTTTTCTTTTTTCTGTGCCAGCAAAAATGACGTCTTGCATACTTTTACCACGCAAAGATTTTGCGCTTTGTTCTCCAAGCGTCCAACGAATTGCGTCTGCTACGTTAGATTTTCCGCAACCGTTTGGTCCAATAATTGCCGTGACACCCTCTTTGAAAGGTATTTCCACCTTATCAGCGAATGATTTGAAGCCTCTAAGCTCAATTTTAACAAAATTCAAAGTCGTATTCCTCACTTAAAACTTATAAAAATTTTATCATAGTTTCACTCATTAAACAAGAGTTTTTCAAAATGTTTCACCAATGTTTCACGCTTTTTGTGAAACATTAAAACCGCAGTTTAAGACTGCGGTTTAGTTTTTGTTTGTATTCCGTTAATTTTTGGTATTATTATAGCTTTTTTACAAGTATTATGCGTGTACTTTTAACATTATACATTAACATAACACCTCAATATTTTTAGATAAGCTATTATAATTTAAGATTTTTATTTATCATTATTTAAGTTTTTTCAATGCGTTTTTTGCTGCTTCCTGCTCGGCATATCTTATTCGTTTTCCTTGACCTGAACCATATACTTTGCCATTTAACAGCACCTCACTCTTAAAAATTGGGCTGTGTGGTGGCCCGACTTTCTCTAGCATAATATATTCAATGCTAAGTTTACGTTTAGATGCTTTTTCATTAAGTTGCGACTTGTAGTCAAACAAAATATCGTGGTTCTGAAGTTCTGCAATTTCTTCACTTAATTTGCTTAATATAAATTTTTCTGCTTGATCAATCGAATTGCTGTCATAGTATATTCCTGCAACAATAGCCTCAAAAATATCAGACATAATTTTTTCTTGCGAGCAAATACTTTCTCTGTTTTCACCTTTTCCAACAACCAAAAATTCTTGAAGCCCTTGCCTTTCAATTTCTTCCGCGAGCGGAGTTTTTGACACAATTGCAGCTCTCATTTTTGTGAGTTCGCCCTCTGTTGCGTTAGGAAACAATTCCATAAGACGTTTTGCAACGACAAAGTCAAGAATACTGTCGCCCAAAAATTCCAAGCGTTGATAGTTTTCTTTTGTGCTTTTGCGTGCAGAAGAATGAATAAACGCCTTTTCTAAAAGCGATTTATCCTTAAAGGAATAACCTATGATTTTTTCAATGTTTTCAATTTCCATTGTCCACAATTCCAGTTTTAATTTTTTCACAAATATCGTCAGACGCAAGTTTTGACGCTTGCAAAATACTTGCGCATATTGCAGTTCTCGTTGACGCGCCGTGCGCTTTGACAACGACTTTATTTATACCCAAAAAACACGCGCCACCTTGTTGATTATAATCCATTTTATGTTTAATTTCTCTTAAAACAGGTTTTATAAGCAACGCTCCAAGTTTAGTTTTTATCCCACCGCTTAAAATGCCTTGTTTCATCAGTTCAAATATTGCATTCCCTGTGCCTTCCGCAGTTTTAAGCGCAATATTTCCATTGAAACCGTCTGCAACGACAACGTCAAAATCGCCTGACATAAAATCTCTACCCTCACAGTTGCCAACAAAATTTATTTGCTTGCAATCTTTGAGCAACGCAAAGGCTTCGGTGTTAAGTTCATTGCCCTTTTTATCTTCTGTGCCATTACTCAAAAGAGCAACTTTTGGATTGCCAGAAACTTTCATCGCCTTAGCAAACGCGTTTGCCATAATTGCAAAATGCAATAAATTTACAGGCTTACAATCAACGTTTGCGCCACAGTCGCAAAGAATTACGCCATTACCTCTTACAGTTGGCAAAAGTGGAGCAAGCGCAGGACGAGAGATACCTTTTATTCTGCCGACAATCATAAACGCACCAGCTAATACTGCGCCAGTTGAACCAGCAGACACAAAACCGTTTGCTTTTTCGTCAGAACTCAAAATTTCTAATGCTCTGACTAACGAGCTGTCTTTTTTTGTCTTAATTGCCATTGTAGGACTTTCATCATTTGTGATAACTTCTGTGGCATTGATAATTTCAACTCTTTGTAAATCGCCTTTTGACTCGCCTAAAATCTTTTCAATTTCTTCACGCGCGCCAACAAGCACAACTTTTAAGTTTTTGTCTTTCATCAATGCATCAACTGAGCCAAGCACAATTTCCTTAGGAGCATTATCTCCTCCAAACGCATCTACTATAATTCTCATAGTTTTACCCCAAAATTATACTTGAATGTTTAATTAAAAAAAAGAGTGATTTGCAAATCACTCTTTCGTCTAAATTATTTCTCGCTCTTTTTTTGAACAACTTGCTCACCATCGTAATATCCACATTTAGGACAAACCACGTGGCCTTTTTTAAGCTCGTGACATTGTGGGCATTCAACAAGACCAGGGGTCTTGACCTTCCAATTCGCAAAGCGTGAATTGGTTTTGGATTTAGAAATTTTATTCTTTGGGACTGCCATTTACGTTTCCTCCGACTATTTATTTAACACTTGTTTAACACTTGATAGATTATATATAATAAAAATCAATATGTCAAACGCTTTTAATACTTTGCTTACTTGCAAAAGTTATTTATTTTCTACAAGGCACTTAGTTTCTCTTGCGATAGATAATTCCTCATTTGTAGGAATAATCATAACTTTGACTTTGCTATCTGCTTTTGACAATTCTCTGATTATATGGTCGCGACGAGCATTTTCCTTGTAATCAAAATCAATACCCAAATATCCTGCAATACTATCCATAATTTGCGCGCGAACGATGTCGTCATATTCGCCAATTCCACCAGTAAATATGATGGCGTCACAGCCACCTAATATGGCGATGAATGAACCAATATATTTTGTGATACGATAAGCAAGCATTTCAACAGCAAGCGTACATTTTTTGTCGCCAGCAAGCATTTTTTCTTCAACTAATCTCATATCGGAGTCAAATTCTGTAATACCTAAAACTCCACATTTCTTGTTCAAGTATTGCACCATTTCTTCTGATGTTAAACCAAGTTTATTGCGAATAAAATCTACAGCAGCAGGGTCAATGTCACCGCTTCTTGTGCCCATCATAAGTCCTTCAAGCGGAGTAAAGCCCATTGTTGTATCGACACATTTTCCGTCTTTTACCGCCGAAAGCGATGAGCCGTTGCCTAAGTGGCAAATAACATATTTTCCTTCTTTTTTGCCAAAATATTTTGCTGCTTCTTCGGACACAAATTTGTGTGACGTTCCGTGGAAACCATATTTTCTGACCTTATATTTTTCATAGACAGAATATGGAATGCCGTACATATATGCTTTTTCAGGCATTGTAGCATGAAAAGTTGTATCAAAAACTGCAACCATAGGTTTTCCTGGCATAACCTCTTTGCAACTTTTGATGCAAGCGATATTTCCAGGCATATGAAGTGGGCCAAGTTCAGCATTCTTTTCGCAGATTTTGATAACTTCATCATCAATGACTACCGAGCTGTCAAAGTCTTCGCCACTATGAAGAACACGATGACCTATTGCGCTGATTTCATCAACAGAATTTATTGCTCCAAATTCTTTGTCAAGCATTGCTTTGATGACTAATTCCATCGCCGCCTTGTGGTCTGCCATATTTTGTAAAATTTCAAACTTTTTGCCGTTAGCATTCTTTTGTTTGAGTTTTCCGCCATTCATTGTGATGCGTTCACAAATACCAACCAACAATGCTTTCTCGGTTGTCATATCAATAAGCTGATATTTAAGTGACGAACTTCCTGCGTTTATAACCAAAATTTTCATTATATATTCCCCCTTATTTTACAGCTTGCAAAGCAGTAATGGCGGCAACTGCAACAATGTCATCTGCAACGCAACCACGGCTCAAATCATTTACTGGCAAAGCTAAGCCTTGCATAATAGGACCAACAGCCATACAGTTGCCAAAACGTTGTGCAAGTTTATATCCGATGTTTCCAGCATCAAGGTTTGGAAATACAAGGACGTTAGCTTTGCCTGCAACTGTGCTATCACCAGCTTTTTGACGAGCAACTGACGGAACAATTGAAGCATCCAACTGCAATTCACCGTCAACGTCAATTTCTGGGTGACTTTGTTTCACAATATTCAGAGCATTTTGAACTTTTGTAACTGAATCGTGTTTTGCACTTCCTTTTGTTGAGAAGGACAACATTGCAATTTTTGGTTCAACTTCAACAATTTTTTTTGCGCTGTCAGCAGCTGCAACAACAATATCTGCGAGTTGGTTTTCATCAGGATAAGGAATAACCGCGCAATCTGAAAATATATAAGCAGGAGCTGAACTATACTTGAATTCTTGTGGCGGAACCATAACAAAACAGCTTGAAACACTATTGATACCTTTACCAGGTTTGATAACTTGGAAAGCTGCCCTTGAAACATCTGCCGATGAATAAACTGCACCACCAACAACACCGTCAACGTCGCCGACTTTCAAAGCCACGCAAGCATAAAACATTTTGTTTGAGGAAACAATCTTCATTGCTTCATCTTCAGTCATACCCTTTGTTTTTCTGAGTTCAAACAAAGTGTTTGCGTATTTATCACGATTAACGCTTGTTTTTGGGTCATCAAAGAAAACACCGTTGAAGTCAATATCGGCAAATTTCGCTTTAATTTCGGTCTCATTTCCAATTAAAATGACTTTGCATACGCCATTTTTGGTAAGTGTTTCCGCAGCTTTGGCAACTCTTATGTCGTCGCCTTCGGCTAATGCGATAGTTTTTTGAAGTTTTGATGCTCTGCTCAGCAGATTTTCAATAAAATCAGTCATAGCTCTCCTATTTTTTACGCAAGTAATTGCAATTATTTAATAATTGTATATAATTATATTGTTTTATACAAAAAAAATCAAGGAAATAAGAGGACAAATTCCGTGAAAATAACCGCAATCATCGCAGAGTACAATCCCTTTCATAACGGGCATCTAAAACAGCTCAAAATTGCAAAGACAGAAACCGACGCCGATGCGTTGGTGATTTTGATGAGCGGAAGTTTCACCCAGCGCGGTGATATGTGCATTGCCGACAAGTTTACTCGTGCAAATTGGGCTATTCAAGCTGGTGCGGATATGGTTTTGGAATTGCCGTCTGTATATTCGCTTTCAACCGCGAAAAATTTTGCGGAAGGCGCATTGAAAACACTTTCTTTGTTAGGAGAATTTACCCTATCATTTGGCACAGAAAGCGAAGAACTTGATAATTTGAGAATGGCATCGGAATTTATGCGAAGCGAGTCAAAAGACACTTCCAATATGATTAAGAAATATCTAAATCAAGGTTTTACAGTTGCAAAAGCTAAAACTATGGCTATATCAAAAAACAGCCCCGACGTTGCGAATATGATTATGTCGCCAAACAACATTTTAGCTGTTGAATATATGAAAGCAGGTTTACGTTACGGCGATAAAGTAAAATTTCACAACGTGCCTAGAAAGCCAGACGATATGAAGAAATATGCCTCGTCAACAACAATCAGAAAACTGCTTGGCGAAGGCAAAGGTGTTGAAAAGTTTGTGCCAAATTACGTTGACTTATCGCAAATTATCAACCCCACAAAAGCAAATGCGGTAACAATTTATGCCTTAAAATCTAAAACGGCAGAGCAATTAAGCGAACTTGCAAACATAAGCGAAGGTATGGAAAACCGTATATCTAAATCTCAATTTTTAACTATGGAAGAGTTTTTAGACCTCACGTCAAAACGATATACTCGTTCAACAATCAAACGTATTGGCGCGTCTGCAACAATCGGACTTACCAAAGAACTTGTTGAATTAGCACATAACTCAAAGCCTTATTGCACAATGCTTGCAGTCAAAAAATCAAAACAAAAACAGCTTTTGTCTTTGTTGTCGCAAGGCGATGGATATTTCTTTTTCAAATCATCCGACTGCCCAAAAGATAACCCCATTTTTCCATTGATAAGTTTGGATAACAAGGCTGCGGATATTCAAAAACTTTGCTACTAAAGTTTTATTTATCATAGCATTTGTAATTACAAAATTTTTACAAGTATTATATTTCAAAGTTTTTTTTCATATATTTCAATATGGAAAAAGCTAAAATAATGCCTGTTAAAAAAAATAAGTTTTATATACAAAAATTTGGTGTTTCAAACAAAAAAATTAAACAAAGTTTTGGAATTCTCTCGCTTTTAGCTTTTATGATTTTAATTTTGATAAATCCGTCTTTTTATACCGAGTCTGCGCTTAAAAGTTTAAGCCTTTTTGCAACCACCGTTTTACCCGCATTGTTTCCTTTTTACTTTTTTTCAAATCTATTAACAAAAATTGGAGGAGTTGAAGCAATTTCAAAATTAGGGAAACGACCTGTTAATTTTTTATTTCGTTCTCAACCCTGCTCTGCTTATGCCCTAACAATGTCCCTTATGTCTGGTTATCCTATTGGTTCTGCAATTATTGGAGATTTATACTCGGCAAAGATGATTGATACAAAACAAGCAAATTCAATGTTTGCGTTTTGCTCTAATTGTGGAGCAGTTTTTATGCTAGGAACTGTTGGTTCTGCAATCTTCGGAAATATAAAAGTGGGTTTAGTTGTTATGTTTTCGCATTATCTATCAAGCATACTAAACGGATTGATTTTCAGACCTAAAAAAAATTCTAACTCAATAAAAATAAACGCTTTGCTTCCTAATTCAGCTAAAGAAAGCAACACCGCGCTAAAAGATAGCATAACCACTTCAACGCTATCTATGCTTGCACTTGGAGGTTTTATTGTAATATGCGGAATGCTTATTGATACTATAACTTTAAGTGGATTAGAAAATTTTATATATTCAACTTTACAACCCGAAAGCGCATCAATTTTGATGACAATCATATACGGGACGTTTGAAATGACAAGAGCGTCAATAAAAGCAAACTCCGTAGTTTCTTTACAACTTGCAACAGCACTTGCAAGTTGGGCAGTTTCTTTTGGCGGAATATCTGTTATATTGCAAAGTTATTCGCTTATGAGCGAGAGTGGCGTGAAACTTTATCAAGTAATAATAAAGAAATTATGTCAATCAATATTTGCATTTACATTTGCTTTTCTTCTTGGATATGTTTTATAGTTTTTCACCATTTATTTTTCACCATTTATATGTCATAATAAATTGACTTTTAATATTTTACTAATATATGCTTTTTTAAGGAAGAAAACATAACTTTCACGGAGGAAAATATGAATAAAAATTGGAGCAACACTCTGCTTGTTGCATACTCTTCTTTGCCAAAAATTGTCAAAGATATTGATTTTGCGTTCATTTCGAGGGTAAAATCTGGTTTTCAGAGCAAACATTTACGTTTTGGCATATCAAACGACAAACTATTTGGTGAAATGATAAAATTAAATGGTGAAAAGCGAAAAATCATCGAATTGCGACTGCTTATAAACGACGCTTTATCAAAATTAGACCACCTCGACTATGAAGTTTTAACACTTAAACTTGTTTATCACAAAACATACGAAGAAATTGCTAAATCAATTAACATATCCATTCGCACAGTTTTCCGTAGATTAGAAAGCGCAGAAAAAAACTTTGAGCAAATACTAAACAATCTGGGGTATATGGATGAAAATATAAAAGAAATCTTTGAAAATGACGAATATTTATCTCCAATACGCAATAGAATGCTTGACGATAAATATTTAATTGCAAAAAATTTGTAACAAAGTTTTTCGACAG
>CAZQGE010000026.1:0-18126 GCA_964592815.1 uncultured Bacteroidaceae bacterium
AGATATAATAGGAAAATGCGCAATAATGCTAATTCCTACCCTCAAAAAGTTTAATTTTGGGGGTAGGGGGTTATAAATATAAAGTAAATAAGAGCGCAAAGCATCAAACAAATCAGAAAGCGGACAAAAAAAATTTAATTAAAAGAAATTTTTTCGCAAATTTGTAGTTTTTTTAAGGAGTGAAATATGTCCCAAAGAATTCACAACAAAATGTACGGAACAACCGAAAGACGTGATTTTTCAAAAATTAACGATGTCTTGGATATTCCGTACCTCATTGAAGTGCAAAAGAAATCTTATGCAAACTTCATCGATGCCGGTATCAGAGAAGTATTTTCAGATTATTCTCCGATTGTCGACTTTTCAGGCAGACTCAAACTGGAATTTTTGTCACACAGTTTGGAAGGCGAACCTAAATACAGCGTTAAAGAATGTAAAGACCGTGATACCACGTATGCTTTGCCTTTGCGTGTTAAAGCTCGCTTGACAAACAATGAAACAGGAGAAGTTGTTGACCAAGAAGTGTTTATGGGCGACTTCCCACTTATGACAGATTCTGGTTCTTTTATTATCAACGGCGCAGAACGTGTAATAGTCAGCCAACTTGTTAGAAGCCCTGGCGTATATAACGCAAAGACTTTGGATAAAAACGGTGTTCCTCGTTATGCAACAACTGTCATTCCTAACCGTGGCGCGTGGCTTGATTTTGAACAAGACCAAAATGACATTATGTGGGTTCACGTTGACCGTCAAAGAAAAATTACCGTTACAACTCTTGTCCGTGCCCTTGGTTTTGGTACAGATGAAGAAATAGCAGAACTTTTCGGCGATGACGAGATGATGAAAATCACATGCGATAAAGACGTAAACTGCAAGAGTGAAGAAGCAGGTAAAATTGATTTATTCCGTCGTTTGCGTCCAGGCGAAGTTCCAACTTCAGAAGGCGCAGACATTCTTATAAAAAATACTTTTTACGATTACAAGAAATATGACCTTGCAAGAGTTGGCAGATATAAGTACAATAAAAAACTTGCTATTGCTTCCCGTATTGAAGGTTATACTCTGGCAGAAGACGTCGTAAGTCCTTTGACAGGTGAAATTCTTGCTCAAAAGGGTGAAAAAGTTTCTGAGCAACAAGCTCTTGAAATTCAAAACAATGCAGTAAACGTGGTATATCTTGCCTACACGGATAAGGAAGGAATTGATAGACGTTTCAAGGTTATCGGCAACAATATGGTAGATTTGAACGCTTTTGTTGAATGCAATCCACGTGAACTTGGCATTCTTGAAAAAGTTTACTATCCAAATTTGAAAAAGTTGCTTGATGAATTTGGCTCAAACAAAGACGAGTTGTTGCTTGCAATCAAGAGTTCTGTTGATGAATTGGTTTATAAGCACATCGTGCTTGACGACATCATTTCAACAATCAGCTACAACTTGGGGCTTAGATACGGCTTTGGCGAGTGCGACGATATTGACCACTTGGCAAACAGACGTGTTCGTGCAGTTGGCGAGTTATTGCAAAATCAATTCCGTATTGGTATTTCCCGCTTAGAAAGAGTTATAAAGGAAAGAATGGCTTCCATTCAAGAGGGCGTTGAAATCACTCCTCAAACGCTCATCAACATTAGACCTGTAACAAGCGCCGTAAAAGAATTTTTCGGTTCGTCACAGTTGTCACAATTTATGGACCAGCCTAACCCGATTGCAGAACTTACGCATAAGAGAAAATTGTCCGCATTAGGACCTGGCGGTTTGAACCGTGAAAGAGCAAGTTTTGAAGTGCGTGACGTTCACCACTCTCACTATGGACGTATGTGTCCTATTGAAACGCCAGAAGGTCAAAACATTGGTCTTATTTCTTCACTTTCAACTTATGCAAAAGTCAACGAATACGGGTTTATTGAAACTCCGTACAGAAAAATTGAAAAAGAAACTGGTGTTGTGACAGACGACGTCGTTTATATGACGGCTGACACAGAAGATAAATACATCATAGCTCAGGCAAACGAAGAATTGTTTGACGAAGATACTTACGTTACCGATGAAAAGACTGGCGAAAAGGAATTGCACTTAAAAAATACTTTCGTTCGTAATCGTGTTATGTGCCGTATCCAAAGCGATATTCGTGAAGTTAACAAAGCAAGAGTTGACTATATGGACGTTTCTCCAAAACAGTTGATTTCTATTGCTACCGCATTGATACCATTCCTTGAAAACGACGATACAAACCGTGCGTTGATGGGCTCAAACATGCAACGTCAAGCAGTACCTTTACTTCGTCCAGAAGCTCCTATGATTGCAACTGGTGTTGAACACAAAATTGCATACGATAGCGGAGTGCTTAAAGTTGCAAAACACGATGGTTTTGTGAAGTACGTTGACAGCGAAGTTATTGAAGTTGAAACGGCAGACGGCAGCATTGACAAGTACGTTATGTCAAAGTTTGAAAGAAGCAACCAATCAACTTGCATTACTCAACATCCAATTGTTTCAAAAGGAGACAAAGTTTTTGCTCCTGTTTTTGACGAAAACGAAAATCTTATAAAAGAAGGTACGGTGCTTGCAGACGGTCCTGCAACAGATAAAGGCGAACTGGCTCTTGGCAGAAACATTCTCATTGGCTTTATGTCTTGGGAAGGCTACAACTATGAAGACGCAATTTTGATTAGTGAAGAACTTGTGCGCGACGACGTGTTTACTTCAATCCACATTGAAGAACACGAAACAGAAGCCAGAGATACCAAACTTGGTGAAGAACAAATTACACGTGATATTCCAAACCTCAGCGATGAAGCATTGAAGAATTTGGATGAAAACGGAATTGTTATGGTTGGCGCGGAAGTCAGAAGCGGAGATATTCTTGTTGGTAAAGTTACTCCAAAGGGCGAAACTGAACTTACTCCCGAAGAAAGACTTTTAAGAGCTATTTTCGGTGAAAAAGCAAGAGAAGTTCGTGATACGTCTTTGCGTGTGCCAAACGGTGAAGGCGGTATCGTTGTTGACGTTAAGATTTTTACAAGAAAAAATAAGGACGAACTTGCTCCTGGAGTAAACAAACTTGTCCGAGTTTATATTGCGCAAAAGAGAAAAATTTCTGTTGGTGATAAAATGGCTGGTCGTCACGGTAACAAAGGTGTTGTATCACGTGTGTTGCCAAAAGAAGATATGCCATTCCTCGCAGACGGAACTCCGTTGCAAATCGTACTTAACCCGTTGGGCGTTCCTTCCCGTATGAATATTGGACAGGTTTTGGAAGTTCACTTGGGCTTGGTTGCTCATATGCTTGACTGGAAAGTCGCAACTCCTGTTTTTGACGGCGCAAGCGAGCAAGATATAAAACAACTTTTCTTTGACAACGGAATTACAAATGAAGATGGAGCAGTCGATGGAAAAATTCAGCTTTACGATGGAAGAACAGGCGAACCTTTTGAAAACCGCGTAACAGTTGGATATATGTACTACCTCAAACTGCATCACCTCGTTGACGATAAAATTCACGCAAGAAGTACAGGTCCATACAGCTTGGTAACGCAACAACCTCTTGGTGGTAAAGCTCAATTTGGTGGACAACGTTTCGGTGAAATGGAAGTTTGGGCGTTGGAAGCATACGGCGCAGCAAATATCTTGCAAGAAATTTTGACTGTAAAATCAGACGACGTTGTGGGCAGAGTTAAGACTTACGAATCAATCGTCAAAGGAAATAACATATCTGAACCCGGTATCCCTGAATCATTTAAGGTTTTGGTCAAGGAATTGCAAAGTTTGGGCTTGGACGTTAAGGTTCTCACCGATACTAACGATGAAGTTAAACTCCGTGATTATGCTGACGAGGAAATGGACTTTGATACAACTCCTGCTGTTAAGGATACAGATATGAAGGAATTGGATTTGTTCAGCGATGGCAACATTTTTGACAACTTCAACGCAGGCAACGAGGGCTTGGACAATATGTTTGACAGCGGTGAAGATGATGACGAAAGCATTTTTAGTTCGCTGACACAGGGCGTAGCCGATATGAATGAGATTTTTGGTAACGGCAACGACAAGGACGAGGAATAGGAGGTCAATAATATATGTATGAATTAAGTAACTTTGACTCAATTCAAATAGGTATTGCTTCACCTGAGAAAATTAGAGAATGGTCTCACGGTGAGGTATTGAAACCTGAAACAATAAATTACCGCACGCAAAAACCCGAAAGAGACGGTCTTTTCTGCGAAAGGATTTTCGGGCCAACCCGTGACTGGGAATGCCACTGTGGTAGATATAAAAGAGTGCGTTATAAAGGTATAGTTTGCGAAAAGTGTGGCGTTGAGGTTACCAAAGCCAAGGTTCGTCGTGAAAGAATGGGACACATTGAACTTGCGACTCCTGTTTCACACATTTGGTATTTTAGAGGTGTACCTTCAAGAATAGGCTTGCTTTTGGACATATCTCCAAAGGACTTAGAACAAGTCATCTACTTTGCATCTTTCATCGTCCTTGACCCAGGTAAAGTTAAGGAAATTGTAAAAAAGCAAATTATCAATGATAAAGAATATCGTGAATTGCTTGAGAATTATGACGTAAAAGATTTCAGAGTTGGTATGGGCGCAGAAGCAATCAAAGAATTGCTTATGGAAATCGACTTGGAAGCCGACAGCGAAATGCTCAAAGAAATTGTTGTACATTCAGTTGGTCAAAAACGTATCAAGGCTGTAAAACGTTTGGAAATTGTTGAAGCTTTCCGTATGTCAGGCAACCGTCCCGAGTGGATGGTGTTGGACGTGCTTCCCGTACTTCCTCCTGACCTGCGTCCTATGGTTCCATTGGACGGCGGAAGATTTGCAACTTCTGACCTCAATGATTTGTATCGCAGAGTTATAAACAGAAACAACCGATTGAAAAAACTCAAAGAATTGGGCGCACCAGATATTATCGTAAGAAACGAAAAACGTATGCTTCAAGAAGCCGTTGACGCTCTTATAGATAACGGTCGCAGAGGCAAAGCAGTTGCTGGACCTGGAAACCGTGACCTCAAATCTTTGTCAGGAATGCTTCGTGGTAAACAAGGACGTTTCCGTCAAAACCTTTTGGGTAAACGTGTTGACTACTCTGGCCGTTCAGTTATCGTTGTTGGTCCTGAACTCAAACTTTATCAATGCGGATTGCCAAAAGAAATGGCTCTTGAATTGTTCAAGCCATTTATTATGAAAAAACTTGTTGAGCAGAATTTATGCCACAACATAAAAAGCGCAAAAAGATTTGTTGACACAGGAAAGAACCAAGTTTGGGATATTCTTGAAGACATTATCAAGGACCACCCAGTTATGTTGAACCGTGCTCCTACACTTCACCGTTTGGGTATTCAAGCATTTGAACCAGTTTTGGTTGAGGGTAGAGCAATCAAATTGCACCCGTTGGCTTGTGGCGCATTTAACGCTGACTTCGACGGCGACCAAATGGCTGTTCACGTTCCACTTTCAATAGAAGCGCAAGCGGAAGCAAGAATTTTGATGCTTTGCACAAACAATATTTTGAAATTATCTGACGGCAAGCCTATTGTTTCTCCAACGCAGGATATGGTTATTGGTTCATATTACCTTACAATCGTTAGACCTGGAGCAAAGGGTGAAGGAAAATATTTCAGTTCATTTGATGAAGCATATATGGCTTACATTGAAAAGGAAATTACACTTCAAACATTGTGCTATATCCGTGCAGAATATACGTTGGAAGACGGTTCAAAAGCTACAAAGATGATGCATACAACCGTTGGACGTTGCATATTTAACCAAAACATTCCACAAGACTTGCACTTCCTGGATAGAACCAAAAAGGAAAACGACGGACAACTTGAAATTGAAGGAATTTTGGGCGTAAACGCTTCTTTGGCACAAGTTCAATTCCTTGAAATTGTTGATATGTTCAGAAAAGGCACAGCAGACAAAGATGCTTGCGCACGCGTACGTACAATATTAAAGAGAAGCAATGTAACTGATACTCAAATTGAAAAGATTGCTTCAATTATAAAAGAAGCGGGCGACTTTGACATTGCAGACACTAAGAATAATTTGCAAGCCATTACTACGCTTAGAAAAGATATTCAAAAGGTAATTGGCGAAAAGGCTTTGGCTATTGGCAAAAAGCAATTATCACAAATTGTTGATAACTGCTTCAAATATCATGGAGCAACAGAAACCGCTGCAACGTTGGATAAAATTAAGGCATTGGGTTATAAATATTCAACTATTGGCGCAATCACGGCAAGTGTATTTGATATGCACGTTCCAGCTGCAAAGAAAGGAATTATCAAAGCCGCAGAAGAAAAAGTCGTCAATATTGAAAGAAACTTTGCAAGAGGTATCGTAACTGATGACGAACGTTATCAAACAGTTGTTAAAGTTTGGAAACAAGCATCTGACGACGTTGAAAAAGAATTGGTTAAAGGTCTTGATGACTTCAACCCAATTTGGATGATGGCAAACTCAGGCGCGCGTGGTAATATGGGACAAATTCGTCAGCTTGCTGGTATGCGTGGTCTTATGGCTGACCCTTCAGGACGTACTTTGGAACTTCCTGTTAGAGCGTCATTCCGTGAAGGACTTTCAGTTTTGGAATACTTTATTTCATCACACGGTGGAAGAAAAGGTCTTGCCGATACTGCTTTGAAAACTGCTGACTCTGGTTATCTTACAAGACGTTTGGTTGACGTTTCTCACTCTGTTATTGTTCGTGAGGACGACTGCGGAGATACGAAAGGAACGTACATCACGGCAATTAAGGAAGGCAAGAGCGAAATTGAAGCATTGCGTGACAGAATTGCTGGCAGATATACCATTGATGCAGTTGTTAATCCAACAACAGGCGAAATTATTGTTGACGCTGACACAATGATAAGCGATGACAAGGCTCGTGAAATTGAAAATGCAGGAGTTGAAGGCGTACTTATTCGTTCAGTTCTTACTTGCAAAGCTAGAAACGGTATTTGCGCAAAGTGTTACGGAAAGGATATGTCAAACGGAACCAACGTCAAACTTGGTGAAGCTGTTGGTATCATTGCAGCACAATCAATCGGTGAACCTGGTACTCAGCTTACAATGAGAACCTTCCACTCAGGTGGTGTTGCAACTGGTGACGATATCACGCAAGGTTTGCCTCGTGTTGAAGAATTGTTTGAAGCTAGACGTCCAAAAGGTCAAGCTGTTATAACTGAAAACGACGGAGTAGTTCATATTGCTGACGACAGCCGTGAAATTACGGTTACAGGTCCAGACGGAGAAGCAAAGGCTTACCCAATTCCTTACGGCGCAAAGCTAAAAGTTGAACAAGGCTCTATGGTTGACGCGGGCGACCCACTTACCAAAGGTTCAATCAATCCTCAGGATATGATGAGAGCAAAAGGTGTTAAGGGTGTTCAAGAATACCTTGCAAAAGAAGTTCAATCAGCATACCGTTTGTCAGGCGTTGAAATCAATGATAAACACGTTGAAGTCATCGTAAGACAAATGCTTAGAAAAGTTAGAATTGAAAACCAAGGTGATACTGAAATGTTGCCAGGCACACTTGTTGATATCTTCGCTTATGAAGATGCAAACGAAAAGGCTTTGGAAAACGGCGGAGCTCCCGCAAGCGCAAAGAGAACCTTGCTTGGAATTACAAAGGCAGCTTTGGCAACTGAATCATTCCTTTCAGCGGCATCATTCCAAGAAACTGCAAAAGTTCTTACGGAAGCTGCAATCAAAAACAAGGTTGACCCGTTGCTCGGCTTGAAAGAAAACGTTATCATTGGTAAACTTATTCCAGCGGGAACAGGTATGAAAATTTATAAAAATTTAACCACAGCTTATACTGAAGAACCTAAACAAGTGGTTGTTACAGAAGGTGTGGTCACGGAAGAAGAATAATGGAAAGAAAACTCTTTACGTCGGAAAGTGTCACAGAAGGACATCCCGATAAAGTATGCGACCAAATTGCAGATGCTATCCTCGATGATATTTTCACCGAGGATAACAAGGCACGAGTTGCCGTTGAAGTTTGCGCAACGACAGGTATGGTTATGGTCTTTGGAGAAGTTACCACTTCTCACTATACCGACATACCTGGTGTTGTTCGAGAAGTAATAAAAGACATAGGCTACAATGACAGTTCATTGGGCTTTGACTACAAAACTTGCGCTGTTTTAAGTTCGCTTGATGAACAATCTAAGGATATAGCCTTGGGTGTTGACAATGCAACAGACGGTGAAGGCGAAAATGAATTTGAAAAAATTGGAGCAGGCGACCAAGGTATGATGTTTGGATACGCAACCGATGAAACAAAGGAACTTATGCCTTTGTCTTTGGTGCTTGCCCACGCATTGACAAAAAAACTTACCGACGTCCGTAAGGCAAATGAACTTTCATATTTGCGTCCAGATGGAAAATCACAAGTTACGGTTGAGTATATAGACGGTGTTCCTGAAAGAGTTGATACCATTGTCATTTCAACTCAGCACTCAGAAGACGTCGATTTGGATACTTTGGAAAAGGACGTAATTGAAAAGGTAATTATGCCGTCAATTCCCGAAGAATATATGGATGACGATACAAAAATTTATATCAATCCAACGGGTAGATTTGTCATTGGCGGACCAGCAGGCGACAGCGGTGTTACGGGCAGAAAGATTATTGTTGACACCTATGGCGGAGCTTGTGCTCACGGTGGTGGTGCATTGTCTGGAAAAGACCCTACTAAGGTTGACAGAAGTGCGTCATATATGGCAAGATACGTTGCTAAAAATCTTGTTGCATCGGGCATTTGCAAAAAAATTGAAATTCAAGTTGCCTATGCAATTGGTATGGCTCACCCTGTATCTATTTATGCAAATACATTTGGAACTGGCAGAGTTGAAGATGAAGAAATAGCTAAAATTATTAAAAAGGTTTTCGATTTAAGACCACTTGCAATTATAAAACAACTTAAACTTGACAGACCAATTTACAGAGCAACTTCAAATTACGGACATTTTGGAAGGCAAGGTTTTTCGTGGGAAGAAACAGACAAAGTTGACCAAATTGTTGACATTTGGAACAAATTAAAATAAATGAAATCAAATAAAAGGCAAGGCTTGTCCTTGCCTTTTTCATAAACAAGATAATTAACAAAATGTAGATATGCTTTAAGTTCGGCAAAAGATGTAATAAGCAAAAAGGAGACAATGGAAAACGTAGAACTTTCAGGAGAAATTAAGACCGTAATTTTTCATAATGATGAGACAGGATATACTGTTTTGGATATGATATCTGGAAGCAGCGTTTTTACAGTTGTCGGAAACTTTCCACCGATAAGCGAAGGTCAAAACATTCGAGTTAGCGGAAAATTTCAAACCAAAAGCGCGTATGGTAAACAGTTTTTTGCGGACAAAATTTTTATAAGTCAGCCTTCTCGTATAGAAGGAATAAAACGCTTTTTAGGAAGCGGACTTATAAGAGGTCTAGGCCCTGCGACGGCGGAATCTATCGTATCAAGATTTGGTGTTGATACGTTGGAAATGATGAAGTATCCATTGGAACTTGCAAAAATAAAAGGTATTTCACTTAAACGCGCAACCGAATTTGGAATGAATTATGTCAACTTGCAGAAGATGCAAAATGCAATGATTTTTTTGCAAGAGCTTGGCATTTCAATAAATTTAGCCTTAAAGATATATAGGGTATATCAAGAAGGAACTGAGTCTAAAATTAAGAATAATCCGTATATTTTGGTTGACGATATAGACGGTATAGGCTTTCATACGGCGGACAAAATAGCTGAAAAAATTGGGGTTTCTAAAGACGGCGATTTCAGAATATGTGCGGCTATAACCTATTTGTTGAAGGAAGCATCAATAAAGAGCGGACACAATTATTTGCCAGAAAACGATGTTTACAATGGTGTTATAGAGCTTTTAAGTGCCGATTGTGACAATATTGCGGAACGAATAAAAAATAATATTGATGATATGACTTTGCTTGGCGACTTGGTAATGTATGATACGGGCGAGCATACCGCAATTGTTTTGAAAGGCAATTTTCAAACAGAAAAGAGTATTGCCAGAAGACTTTTGCAACTTGAAACGCAAGCATCGCTTTTCAAAGTTGACGTAGAATATGAGATTAAAAAGTTTGGTAAGGACGCAGGTTTTGATTTGCACCCTAATCAAATTTTAGCAGTCAAGGACGCAGTTGAAAACGGCGTACAAATTGTAACTGGCGGACCTGGAACTGGAAAGACTACTATTGTGAAATGTATTTTGCATTTGTTTGAAAACCTCGGGCAAAGAGTTGCACTTTGCGCTCCGACTGGCAGAGCTGCAAAACGACTTTCTGAGGCGACTGGCAGAGATGCGAGAACAATTCACCGTATGTTAGATTTGGACTGGAAAGACGGGAACGGGTATTTTACGTATAACGACCAAACTAGGTTGCCTTACGACGTCATCATTGTTGACGAGGTCAGTATGGTTGACGAATATGTGTTTAACGCTTTGTTGAAGGCACTAGAAAAAGGTACGCGTCTTGTGCTTGTTGGCGACAAAGACCAACTAGCATCAGTTGGCGCAGGAAACGTGCTGAGCGACCTTATTGCTTGCAAAAAATTTCCTGTAACTTGCCTTACGCAAATTTACAGACAATCCGAAGAAAGCAAGATTGTGCCAAACGCTCACAAAATTAACAACGGCGAAATGCCAGACATTGACAACAAAAGCAACGACTTCTTTTTTGAAGAAAAGGAGACGGCGCAAGAAATAATGCAAAATACCGTTACTCTTGTTACAAAGCGTTTGCCAAAATTTTTGGATAAAGAACCAAAAGACATACAAGTGTTATGCCCTATGAAGCGTGGGCTTGCAGGCACATACAATTTGAATCGAGAGTTACAGAGAATTATAAATCCTTTCTCACCATTGAAAAAGGAAATTAAACAAGGTGAAAATTTGTTTAGAGAAGGCGATAAGGTTATGCAAATGCAAAATAATTATCAACAGGAATGGTCTCAAACAAATGGTACAAAGGTGGAAAGGGGTACGGGCGTTTTTAATGGTGATATAGGGTATATCGAGAGCATAAACACTCAAATTATGCAGTTTAGCGTACACTTTGACGACAACAAAGTTGCGGTTTATCAATACGCCGATTTGGAACAGCTTTCTTTGGCTTATGCTGTAACAATTCACAAATCACAAGGTTCGGAATTTGACGCCGTGGTAATTGCGCTTGACGCAAACTTTTTGTTGCAAACAAGAAACTTGCTCTATACGGCGGTTACAAGAGCGAAAAAGATTGTTGTTATATCAGGTAGTCGTAAAACTGTGCAAAGAATGATACGCAACAACGAAACTGCAAAAAGATACTCGTTGCTTGTTCAGCTTATTGAAGAAGAAGCGGTAAATGGTTTTGATGTATGAAAAAATTGTCGGACTTAAAAAACAAGTTTCAAAAGAAAGAAAAAACGGAAAATGGAAGCGGAAGGTTTGCAAAGTGTAAGATGGTAGCAACTGAGTTTTCAAACAAGTTTTTTTGTTCGTTGAAAGATGCTGTATATCCCAAGGACGTAACGTGTGATTTGTGTGGTAATGAACTTGTTTGCAAAACAAGGTTGAGATTATGTTCGGAATGCGTGGCAAAATTGCCAATGGTTGAGGGACGTATATGTTTGAATTGCGGTTCACCAATAAAAAATGAAGCCGATTATTGTTTGCGTTGTCAAAGAAAAGAAAGCGTATTCAAATGTAATCGCGCTCCACTTGTTTATGACGGAATAGCCAAAAACTTAATTTACAAATTCAAGTTTGGTGGAAAAATATATATAGCCGACACTTTGGGAGCTTTGATGTCGGATACATACATAAGCAATGGTTTTCAAGCTGAAATAATTGTATTTGCTCCGATGACAGCAAAAGAAGTTAAGAAAAGAGGGTTTAACCAAGCTGAACTTTTAGCGCAGAATATTGGCAATAGACTTAATTTACCTATGTTGCCAGCCCTTGAAAAAATAAAAGATACGTCTGAGCAAAAACAACTCAAAGGCAAAGAAAGAGAACAAAACTTAGAGGATGCGTTCGTTTGCAAGTTTATGCAAATAAAAGGCAGACGCATTTTGTTTGTTGATGATGTTTTTACGACAGGCGCGACGGCAAATCAATGCTCAAAAGCTCTGCTTCTGGCGGGCGCAAAAGAAGTTTTGGTGCTTACGGCGGCGGTTACCCCTGAACTAAACGATAGTAAGGGTGACAAAATAGGACAATAAAATAACCTAGTGATAGTATATATTGCTTGTAAAGAACACGGATTTAGGTTAAAATAATACAGATTGATTTTAGAAAAATATGATATTTCGGTAACGCTTATGATATTCACAAGCGGCGGAACAGTAAAGGAGAAAAAATGATTTCTATTTTTGACGAAAATACTTGGCACGTTAAAAGGCTTAAAAAGCAAGCGCAAAAAATTGATATTTTAGCTGATAAGTATAAAACTATGAGCGACGACGACTTGAAAGGTCAGACGGCAATTTTTAAGGCAAAACTCGCAGACGGCGCAAAACTTGAAGATATTTTGGAAGACGCATTTGCTGTTTGCCGAGAGGCTTGCGATAGAGTTTTGGGTATGCGTCCTTTCTTTGTTCAGCTTATGGGTGGAATTGCCTTGCATCAAGGCAGAATTGCTGAAATGGGAACTGGTGAAGGTAAAACTTTGGTTGCAGTGTTGCCGTCATATCTTAACGCCTTGACTGGCAACGGCGTTCATATTGTTACCGTCAACGATTACCTTGCAAGCCGTGACGCTGGCTGGATGGGAAAAGTTCACAAATTCTTAGGACTGACGGTTGGCGTCGTATTGCCCAATATGTCGCAGGAACAAAAACGTCAGGCTTACAATTCAGATTTGACGTATTGTACAAACAATGAGTTGGGCTTTGACTTTTTGCGTGACAATATGGTAGTTCGCAAAAGTGACAAAATGCAAAGGGAATTGAATTTTGCAATAATCGACGAAGTTGACTCTATTCTTATTGATGAAGCGAGAACTCCGCTCATAATTTCTGGCAGAGGTGGAAAGTCTGTTCAGGAATATAAGACGGCGGATATGTTTGCAAAAAAATTGCGTGAAGGTCAAGATTTCCAAATTGAAGAAAAGGAAAAGACAATTATACTTACAGAAGAGGGCATTGCAAAAGCAGAGCAGTTCTATAAGTTGACAAATTTGACAGATTTGAACAATACGGAGACATATCACTACATTCAACAAGCCTTGCGCGCAAACTTTATGATGAAGCGTGACAAAGACTACATTGTAAACGATGGTGAAGTGCTTATTGTTGATGAATTTACGGGAAGAATTATGATTGGCAGACGTTACAGCGACGGACTGCATCAAGCAATAGAAGCCAAAGAACACGTTGCAATACGTAGCGAAGACAGAACTATCGCCACAATAACCTTCCAAAACTATTTCAGAATGTACAAAAAATTGTCTGGTATGACAGGTACTGCCAAAACAGAAGAAGAAGAGTTTAAGGGAATATACTCATTGGACGTTGTTACAATTCCACCAAACAAACCATCTCAAAGAAAGGACGAACACGACCAAATTTACACCACAATTCAAGGCAAGAACAACGCAATAATTGATGATATTTTAGAGCATCATAAGAATGGACAGCCAATTTTGGTTGGTACTGTAAGCGTTGAAAAGTCAGAAGAACTTAGCAAAATGCTTAAACGCAAAGGTGTAATTCATAACGTATTGAACGCAAAATTCCATAAACAGGAATCTGAGATTATTGCACAAGCAGGCAGATACGGAGCTGTTACCATAGCAACCAATATGGCAGGTCGTGGTACTGATATTATGTTGGGTGGCAACCCCGATTTTCAAACCAAGCAAAAGTTGGAAAAGGACGGTTATGCGCCTGAAATTATCGAACTTGCATCATCGCCTCACTTTGTTGACGACCCCGAGGTTATAAAGGCAAAAGAAGAATACAACCGCTTATTCAAAGAATACAAAAATGTTTGTGACCAAGAAAAAGAGAAAGTTATTGAAGCTGGTGGTTTGCGAATTGTTGGAACAGAACGTCACGAAAGCAGACGTATTGATAACCAGTTGCGTGGTCGAAGCGGACGTCAAGGTGATGTCGGTAGCACCGTCTTTTATATCTCGCTTGACGACGATATTGCAAGAATTTTCGGTGGCGACAGAATAAAAGCGATAACCGATAATATGCACTTTGAAGAAGATATGCCTATTTCGTCTGGCATCATAACCAAGCAAATTGAAAGAGCTCAACGTATGGTCGAAGGCAGAAACTATTCAATAAGAAAGCAAGTGTTGAGTTACGACGACGTAATAAATACTCAGCGTGAACTCATATACAAAGAGCGCTCAAAAGTGCTTGACGGGTTGGATATTTCTGAACAAATTGAGGATATGATTGATGACTTAGCCGAAGAAGTAATTTCAAGTTATGCAGACTATAAGACGGACTATCTGACTTGGGATTATCAAGCGTTTAACAGAGCGTTGGAACAAAGACTTGTGCCAAAAGACAGCAATTTGATGACTCCCGATTTCTGCGCTTGTTATGACGTTTACAAACTTAAAGAAGCCGTTATGGATGTTGCTATTTCGGCTTATCGCAAAAAGAAGGAAACTGTTAAAGAACAAGGTTTAGACTTTGGCGAAATTGAAAGAATTGTCTTGTTGAAGACTGTTGACGCAAAATGGATTGACCACATTGACGCTATGGACTCATTACGTAAAGGTATAGGTCTTAGAGGATACGGACAACGTGACCCGATTATTGCGTACAAGTCGGAAGGCTTTGAAATGTTTGAGGATATGATAAACCGCATTCACACCGAAACAGCAAGCATTCTTTTGACAGTTGAAGTTGAGAAGCAGGCAGAAGGGGAAGGACAAAAGCTGACGCAAAAAGTTGAAACAGCTGCAAAAACCGTAAAAAAGGAACAAAAAGAGGTTGGAAGAAACGATCCTTGTCCTTGCGGAAGCGGTTTGAAATATAAAAATTGTTGCGGAAAAAACAAATAAACAAAGGAAGCATATATGCTTAATTATTACGAAATAAAAGACAGTTTGAAAGAATACAGAGCAGAGATTGTGAGGGCGTATGACAGCATTAACCCAAAAAAAATAAATGCTAGAATACAAGAACTTCAAGCAATTCAAAACGACTTAAATTTCTGGGATAACGCTGAAAATGCAAAAGTTGTAAGCAAAGAATTAAGTCAGTTGCAAGCGAAAATTCAGAAGTTTGAAAACCTTATAAAAAAACTTGACGATGCCTTAGAATTGGTTGACATTGTCGAACTGGAAAACGAAGAAAATGAGGATAAAAATCTTCAAGAACTTGTTGCAACGCTCGAAAATGAAACGGAAAGTTTGTCGCTTGCTACTTTGCTCAACGGCAAATATGATGACTTAAACGCAATTTTGACATTACACGCAGGCGCAGGCGGAACAGAGGCGCAAGATTGGTGCGATATGCTTTATCGAATGTATAAACGCTATTGCGACCGCACAGATTGGGACCTTACTGAATTAGACTTTTTGGCAGGCGATGAAGCTGGAATAAAAAGCGTAACTTTTCGCGTTGAAGGCGACAATGCTTATGGATATTTGAAAGCTGAAAAAGGCGTGCATAGACTTGTAAGAATTTCGCCATTTGATGCAAATGCAAGACGTCATACGTCTTTTTGTTCGCTTGAAGTTATGCCGGAAATAATTGATACGTCAGAAATTGAAATACATCCTGAAGACTTGAAGGTGGACACGTACCGTTCAAGCGGAGCAGGTGGACAACACGTAAACAAAACTGAGTCGGCAATAAGAATTACGCACTTGCCCACGGGAATAATTGTAGCTTGTCAAAATGAAAGAAGCCAAATTCAAAATAGAGAAGTGGCTATGCAAATGCTTAGAAGTAAACTTATTGAAAAGCGAGAAAGAGAAAAGGAAGAAGAAGCGGCTGCGATAAGTGGCAAACTTAAAAAAATTGAGTGGGGAAGCCAAATAAGAAGCTATGTTTTTTGTCCTTATACAATGGTGAAAGACCACAGAACGGGCTATGAAACGGGCAACGTTCAAGCAGTTATGGACGGCGATTTGGACGGCTTTATAAACGAATATTTGAAATTGAGCAGTTCAGATAACTAAAATTTTGATGTTCAATTTGTTTTATCAATAACAAAAAATTTTGAATGAAACAAAAAGTTTTGTAAAAGGTGACTTTCAAAAAAATAATGGAATTAAAAGATAAAAAAGATATAGTAATTTTAGCAATAGAGTCAAGCTGCGATGAAACTGCTGCTGCTGTGGTAAAAAACGGCAGAGAAGTTTTATCAAACCAAGTAGCAACTCAAATTGAAATACATAGACGATTTGGCGGTGTAGTCCCTGAAATTGCGTCAAGAAATCATACTTTGTCAATTGAGAACGTTGTCGATGAAGCGATAAAACAATCAGGATTGACAATTCAAGATATAGATGCCATCGCGGTTACTTACGGCGCGGGTTTGTTGGGTGCTTTGTTGGTCGGCGTAAATTATGCAAAGGCTCTTGCATATAGTTTTAATAAGCCATTATTTGCGGTTTCTCACATAAAAGGACATTTGGCTGCAAATTATATCGACAGCGACTTAACTCCGCCATATTTGTGTTTGTTGGCAAGTGGCGGGCATACGGCTTTATTAAATGTTCAAGACTATGAAAAGGTAGAACTTGTTTGTCAAAGTCGTGATGATGCGGCAGGTGAAGCATTTGATAAGGTTGCAAGAGTGCTGGGGCTTCAGTATCCCGGTGGCCCTGAAATCGAAAAATTGGCTGTTTCGGGGAAATGCGTTTATGATATGCCAAAACCTAGATTGAATGCGATAGATGGCTTGTTTTTTTCATACAGCGGACTAAAAACCTTTGTTATAAATTTGGTTCATAATCTTGAACAAAAGGGGCAATCTATTCCTTCTGCCGACATTGCTGCAAGTTTTCAAAATGCTGCGGTTTCGCAAATGATAGATACCCTAAAATTTGTAATTGACCGTGATAGAATAACAAAAATTGCAGTTGCTGGCGGTGTTAGCGCAAACCAAGAACTGCGCAGAAGATTTGACGTGTTAAAAGAAAGTGGTTTGGAAGTCTATTATCCAAAAATTAAGTATTGCACGGATAACGCTTCAATGATTGGTGCAGCTGCTTATTTTATGATAAGAAGTGGTATTCAGCCAAGTGGTTTAGATTTGGATGCAAAAGCAACAGTTCCACTAAAATAGATAAAAAGCCAATTTTGCTTGATAAAGTTGATTATAAGCTATTTTTGGTGGTAGCAATTTTGTGTGACATCAATTTTTAACGGCAACAGTTTTGTAGCGGCTTTGCTCAAAAAATTGAATTTTATTTGTAAATTCTTTATAATCTTGTGTTTTAATTGGATATTCAGTCCCAATATATAGATTATATATATTATTAGTAAAAAAAATCGCAAAAATCATCTCAATTTGTTTGACAAGTTTTTTGTAAATTGTTAGTATTATATGGCTTACGGAAACGTGGGCAGTTTTTAGCTTAGCGAAAATTATGGAAAAAAATACTAAACTAATTATCAATTTGCTTAACGACTCTTCAAAAGTTGTCGGTTCCAAACAAGTTTTGAAGGGTATCTCCGAGGATAAAGTCAGGTGTGCGATAATATCCGAGGATGCCGATGATAATTTGAAACTCAAAATTGCAAGTGCTTGCACAAGGAACAACGTGGAAATCCTTTACGCCCCAACTATGGAGTGGCTTGGGTTTACGGTTGGAATTAAGGTTGGCGCAGCAACGGTGGGTATCTTAAAATCTGAGGCGTAGAGTCATGAATAGCACCTGTAGGGTTGCAGGTACATTCGAAAATTTCAATAGGAGGAATCAGAATGCCAACCATTAATCAGCTTATAAGAAATGGCAGAGAAAGACAGTTGAAAAAGTCACAAACACCTATTATGGAACAATGCCCGCAAAAACGCGGAATTTGTTTGAGTGTTACGACGACTTCCCCAAAGAAACCTAACTCAGCTCTTCGTAAAATCGCAAGAGTGCGTTTGGTTAACGGTATGGAAGGAACTGT
>CAZQGE010000027.1:0-18103 GCA_964592815.1 uncultured Bacteroidaceae bacterium
CTCTACAAAATCTCTCATTATAGTACCCCCTCTGTGATTAGGTCTTCAATTACTTGCTGTTAACTTTTGTTCAACAACTTTCTACCTTTTTTGTAGTTTATTGTAAACGGACACTAAGTTTATTATTTTTAATTTATTATTAAAAACACTTTTCGTATTTTTATATCCTTTAATACTGCACTTTAATGGTATCACCGTGAAATTAAGTGTAACATAGAACACTTTTCGTGTTTCTGTCACTTAACGTTTTAATTTACAAGAAAAGCCACTCAAATGAGTGGCTTTATTATCTAGTAAATAATTTTATTCCATTCAATTTTCGTTTTCAGGCAATTCGTCATCATCAACGTATTCGTCTTCATCAGGTACGTCATCGTCCGTTGGATTTGAGTCATCCTCAAAACCATCAAAATCGAAGCTATCATTTTTATCTTCATTTGGCATAGATTTGAATGGCGAATTCTTTTCGTCATCAATGTCAATATATTCGATTAGCTTTTCGTCGACTGCTTCATTTTCAACTTTGAATGGCATTACGTCTGTGGCAACTTCCCTAAATTCAACGGGGTTGTCATTGTCCGAATTTTTTGACGTCGTTTGACTATTAACGTTTGCCTTTTCATAGCTAGGCGATTTTCTTTCAGGCAAGGCTCCCGCAATTTCGCTGTCAAGACATTCCTTAAACGAAGTTGTTTCACCATCCCATTCCAAGGTTATTTCGCCAATAGGACCGTTTCTGTTTTTCTTAACATCAAGTTTAACTTGATTTTCTGGCAATGCTGGGTTAAATTTTGACGGGTTAGACAAAAACATAACAACGTCGGCGTCTTGCTCAATAGAACCCGATTCACGCAAGTCAGACAACAATGGCGAGTGGTCATCACGCTTTTCAACACCACGCGACATTTGTGAAAGCAATATAATCGGAACGTCAAGTTCTTTTGCATAAATCTTCATTTTACGTGACATCGAGCTGACTTCAACTTGACGTGATTCGCTTCTTGCCGCTTTGTCGCTGTCATTATCACCCAAAGTCATAAGTTGCAAATAGTCGATAATTATAAGGTCAAGTCCTGTCTCTCTTTTTAGACGTCTGCACTTACTTAATACGTCGCCAGGTCCGTTCATTGAATAATCGTCAATAAATAGGTTTGCTGCAAGCAAAGCATTGTATGCCTTAAAAAGTTTTGCGTTATCTGCAGCAGATAACTTACCCCTTGTATCCATAGACGACAAAGAAACCTTTGAAACATACGCAAGCATTCTTTTTGCAAGCAATGCGCTTGGCATTTCAAGTGAAAAGATTGCAACAGTTTTTCCGTGATTTAAGCAAGCGTTTGCTGCAATATTCAAACAAAAAGCTGTTTTACCAACAGACGGACGTGCAGCTAGCAAAATCAATTCGCCAGGCTTTAAGCCTCTTGTCTTTTTGTCTAATGATGGAAAATCTGTTTGGATTACGTTTTGCGGTACGTTGCCCGTTTGGACGTCTTGTATTCCCTTTATTGCATTTGCCAAAGCATCGTCAGCTTTCAACAGCGATTTAACACTTTCTTCTTCACTTATTCCGTAAATTTCCTTTTCAGCATATTCAAGAGCTTCCGTGCCCGTTTCGCTGTCATAACCTTTTTGAGCTATGCTGTTTGCCGCTTGAATAACTCTTCTTGTCAACGCGTCACGCTTTATAATGTTTGCGTAATATTCCGCATTTGCAGCACTAGGCACGCTTTCTGAAAGTTCAGCCAAATATGTAACGCTCCCTACTTCGTCCAATTTGCCCAAATAGTCCAACTTGTCGGCAACGGATACAGTATCGATAGGCTTGCTTTCGTTTTGCAACTCCTTCATAACGCCGAAAATTATTCTATGCGGCGCAAGATAGAAATCGTCCAACTTCAACATAGGAATTATGTTGTCAGCTGCCTTGTTGTCGATAAGAATTGAGCCTAAAACAGAAGCCTCTGCTTCCACGTTATTTGGCATTCCTCTTGTAATTTTTTTGACTTTTTGCATTATTTTTTCCTCTTAACGTAACAAACTGCGCCAACCGCTACACCCGTAATCAGAATACCAAACACCACCAACACCGAGTACCAATTTGCAGTTTCTGCGAATCTGTTGCTTAGTTCAATTTGCGTCACATTACTATTTTTGTCAAGCGAAAAACTATGCACAAATACATTTTGTATAATTTGCGTGTTCCCGCCTTCTATTGACTTATATTGAGTTACATATCTAAATTCATAAATCAAATTCGCCTTATCATAAGTTATTCCGTCGTTTATCAAATCTTCGTCTTGAAGCATATTGCCGACTGCAACCGCAAGTTCTTTTGACTTAATTGAATAAGTGTTTACGTTAGTTGAAAACCAAAAACCCTTTTCTTCTGAATTGTTACGTGTTGCAACGGGACAATTTATCTTTTGCGCTTGATTTCCAGAAAATGAAACTAAAGCCTTAACCGTCATATTATTCGGATTAAAAATCAAACCCGACAAATACAAATCATATTCATTTTTATATTGTTCTTGTTGCGTAAACACCAAACAAAAAACCGACGTTAAAAGCAACGCCATTGCAAATATTGAAATTAACACTACCACAGCGTTTCGTTTCAAATCACAACTCCTTTTCCAATTCTTTGAGTGTATCAGCAAATTCTTTCATTGCGATATCGTATGGTAAATTTGTTTCCAAATCGACGTCGGCAAGACGCAAAATATCAAGCGGAGGCAACGAGCCACCTGCCGACAAAAACTTTTTATACTTTGCATAATACTTTTCGCCGCACTTCAAAATATTGTTTGCAATAGTTACGGCAGAAATCAAACCTGTTGCATACTTATAAACATAAAAACTCGAATAAAAATGTGGAATTCTCGCCCACTCATACCGTATCAATTCATTATGTTTTACTGCCTTGCCGTAATACTTTTTATTAAGTGCATAATACGCGTTCGAAAGTGTTTCAGCTGTGATTGGCTGTGACTGTTCAACAGCGCTATGTGCAAACTGCTCAAATTCGGCAAACATAGTTTGTCGGAAAACAGTTGTGCGGAACATATCCAAATAATAACTCAACAAATATTTTTTGAATTCGCCTTCCGCGCTTTTCATCAAATATTTAAGCAACAACACCTCATTGACTGTTGATGCAATTTCTGCAACAAAAATTTCATAACCCGCTTTTTGTTCAGGTTGATTTTTATTGCTAAAGAAGCTATGCATTGCGTGTCCTAACTCGTGGGCAATGGTGAATATGTCGTGAACCGTCGGTTGATAGTTCAAAAGCACAAACGGGTGAATTCCGTATGAACCCCAACTATATGCTCCGCTACGTTTGTTTTTTGTTTCAAAAACATCAATCCAACCATCAGTAAATGCAGACGCCAATATGTTGTGGTATTCGCTCCCCATAACTTTCAAAGCATTTTTTACTGTTTCAGATGCTTGTTCATAGTTCATATTTAATGATTTTGCAGACACAATCGGAACGTATAAATCATACATATTCAAAACATCAACGTTAAGTGCTTTTTTTCTTAGCGCAACATATCTATGCAATATTTTTGTTCCGTCTGAAACTGCTTCAAGCAATTTTTTATAGCATAATGGCGACACGTTCTCCGAATACATAGAAAAGTCAAGCGAACTGCCAAAACCTCTAATCTTAGAAAAAAACCAATCTTTTTTTACGTTGCCAGCATAGTTTGTTGCAAGTGTGTTTATATGTGTTTTGTAAGCTGTAAACATACTTTCAAAAGCACTTTTTCTGACTTCTTGCGACTTGTTTTGCATCATCAATGAATAAACGCCGTGACTTAATTCAACTTTTTTGCCTTTTTCATCTTGAATAGGCTCAAATTTTATGTCGGCGTTGTCAAACATTGAAAAAACTTCATCGGAATTTTCAGAGAATATTCCAACTTCCTGCAAAAGTTTTTCTTCCTTTTTTGATAAAATTATGTTTTTATTTCTTATAATTTCTTGAAAATAGCAACTGTAATCTTCAAATTTTGTACTATGTTTCAAATTTTCGAGTTTCTCAATAGAAAACTCGGATATTTCAGGAGTTATAAAGGAAGCGCTTGTTCCATATTTAACGCTCAAAATTTCGGCGCGGTCAGACATTGACTGGTATAAATCGTCCCTCGTATTTTCATCTTTACGCATTCTTGCATATTGATACAATTTTGAAATATCGTGAGAAAGCAATGAAGAAAGCGTCAAACAATCAAAAAGTTTGTCGTTATTAGACAACGTATCTTGATATTTATTTAGCAAAGGCAACCTTTCTTCCGTGGCGAAATAACATTCCTCCCAAAGGGCATTGTCTTTGAAAATATCTTCAAGTTTCCATTTATATTTTTGGTCAATTTTCTTTCTGTCTTTAACTTGCATACTAACTCCTAAATAATTATGTATTAAAGCTATTCTATAAATAACGTATTATCCAAAAATTCAGGTTCTGACGTCAAATTAAGTCCAAGTTTTCTGCAAGGATTTTCATCTGCTTTAAGCAACATATGCGTTGAATGCGCTTCAAGTCCCTCTAGTTTTGTCAACTGCTCAATAGCTTTTGCCGCATTAAAATCGGTTGCCGCGCATATTGACAAAGCCAAAAGTGCTTCCTCCAAAGTAAGTCTGTTGCAATGCTCCTTCAAAATTTGGGTTTTCAAATCAAGTATAGGTCCAATGACGTAAGGTGAAATCAATTTGATTTTATCATCCATACCTGCGAGTTCTTTAACGGCGTTAAAAACACAAGCAGCCGACGCACTCATCAGTTTTGAGGTTTTACCCGTAACAATTTTTCCATCTTCAAGCTGAATTGCAAATGCGCCCACGTTTTCGTTTTGACTGCTTTTTTCGAGCGCAGCTTCAACAACAGGTCTATCTGCTTTGCTTATTCCAACGCGTGACATAAGCATTTCCAATCTCTCAATAGTGCTTGGTTTTGCCGTACCGTTTTTATAGTCACAACACGATTTATAATATCTTCTAAGTATTTCTTGTTTTGCCGCTTCAATGCAAACTTTATCGTCCGTTATGCAATATCCCGCCATATTAACGCCCATATCCGTAGGTGATTTATATACAAAACCGCCGTCGCAAATTTTGGTCAATATACTTCTCACAACAGGAAAAACATCTATGTCGCGGTTGTAGTTGACAGCCATTTTTCCATACGCTTCCAAGTGGAAATTGTCAACTTTATTCAAATCCTTCAAATCAGCCGTAGCCGCCTCATAAGCAATGTTTACGGGGTGATTAAGTGGCAAATTCCAAATTGGAAAAGTTTCAAACTTTGAATATCCCGCTTTGATACCGCGTTTGCTGTCGTGATAAAGCTGACTTAAACACGTCGCAAGTTTTCCGCTTCCAGGTCCAGGGGCAGTCATAACAACAAGCCTGCGCGACGTTTCAATATACGGGTTTGCGCCGTATCCCTCATCTGACACGATTGTATCAATTTGATGTGGATACCCTTTAGTTGGGCGGTGCAAATATACCTTTATGCCTCTGTTTTCCAACTTATATTTGTACGCCATAACAGCTTGTTGGTCTGAGAACAAGGTTATTACGACACAATTGATATATATCCCCATTGCGGAAATATTATCAATCATTCTTTCGACTTCACTGCCGTAAGTTATGCCATAGTCAGCACGAATTTTATTTCGTTCAATGTCGCTTGCGTTGATACATATAACAAGCTCGCTTTCGTCTTTAAGTTTTTGCAAAAGTTTAATTTTTGCAGCCTTGTCAAAACCTGGTAAAACTCTTGCCGCGTGCAAGTCGTCAAACAACTTACCGCCAAATTCCAAATATAGCTTGTCATATTGATTGATACGCTCAACAATGTGCTCGTACTGAATCTCCATATACTTTTTGCTGTCAAATCCCGTTTTCATAAGTAGTCCTTTTCAATATTTTGATTCTTTGTCAAAAGTTTCAACACTCGCCGTCAACTCTTGTAACAAGTTGAAGCGGTGTTTTGAACATTTGTTTGCCTTTTGTTGTTCTCGTGTCTATGCGGATATCTTCCGTATTTATAATTGTAGTTTGATTGTCTGCCACAAATGCCAAATCATAAGGCATTTTAACTGACGAAACGTACATAACGTTGCTCTTGTCTAAATCAATAATTTTTACGCCTTTTGTATAACGGCTTGTAGGTTCAATGGTTGAGGTTATAACACGCTTAACATAGCCCGTTGAAGATACTACCACCATTTCCCCTTCGTCGTCAACCTGCGCGCCGAATACTGTAAAATCTTTTTCATTGAGTTTGACGCCTCTGACACCGCCTGCTTTTTTACCTTGCAAGGCAATTTCTTCGGGAGTGTACATAACCACCGAGCCTTGACTTGTAACTTGCATAACGTTCATTTCTTCGTCAAAAATTTCGACGTTTATAAGGCTGTCGCTGTCAGCTATTATGATTGCGTTTGAGTATGGCTTTCCTTGTGTGAATTCGGATATATCCGTGCGTTTAACCATACCTTCTTTTGTGAAGAAAACAAATTCTCCAGCTGGGGTTGAATCAAAGAATATCGCCTTGATAGCTTTTTCGCCAACCACAATATCCGCACAAAGCTGACCTATTGTCGCACCCTTTTCTTTCCATTTTTTCTCAGGCAACAAAGAAACATCAAGCCTGACGACGTTGCCTTTATCTGAGAATACAAACAAAATGCCTTTGTTGTTTACTGTCAAAATCTGTTTCGGCAGTTCTTCTTCTGTATATTTTGACATATCCTTTTGTGCAATCGAATACGCCTTTTGCGACATAAATCTAAGCGTACCTTGATTGTTTATCACAAGTGCACCTTCTCTATATTCCACCATTTCTTCTGCTGTTGGAACATCTATGTCATCATCAGCATTGCTGTCAATAATTATTGACATTCTTGGAGAATCCAATGCCTTTTTGATTTCCAAAATTTCGGTTTTTACAACTCCATATTGCTTTTTTGTTGAATTTAATATTGATAACAAATAATCAATTCTTTTCAACAATTCGTTATATTCAGATTGCAAGCGGTCAACTTCTAGGTGCGTCAATGCTTTCAAACGCATATCCACAATAGCTTGCGCTTGGTCGTCAGACAATTCAAATCTCTTTCTCAACGCATCTTTTGCTTTTTGCGTCGTTTCAGATTGCTTGATTATCTTTATGACTTCATCAATATTTTTAAGAGCTATAAGCAAACCTTCCACAATTTCAGCTCTGCGCTTAGCTGCTTTCAAATCAAACGTCGTACGTTTAACAATGACTTCACGTTGATATTCAATGTAATATTTCAAAATATCAACAAGTCCTAGCTGTTCAGGCTTACCGTTTGCGATTGCAACCATATTTATTGAAAAGCCCATTTCCAAATTGGTTTTTTTGAAAAGGTATTTTACAACCTTGTTTATATCCGTATCTTTTCGACATTTGATGACAGCGCGCATACCATTTTTGTCACTTTCGTCAACAACTTCGTTTATCCCTGACAAAATATCTTTTTCCTTATCTCTAAGTTCCGCAATTTTCATAAGCAAATCAGCTTTTGAAAGTTGGTATGGAATTTCGGAAATAACAATATTTTTTTTGCCGTAATCATCGTCCTCAATATGCAAACGTGAGCGAATTATAACTTTCCCTTTTCCCGTTTCATAAATGCTTTCCAAGCTGTCAACAGGGATAATAAATCCGCCAGTTGGAAAGTCTGGACCTTTCAAAATTTTTAGCAACTCTTGCAATGTAATTTTTGGATTGTCAATCATTGCAACAACTGCGTCAATAGATTCCCCCATATTATGTGGCGGAATATTTGTAGCAAGACCTACCGCAATACCGTTTGAACCATTGACAAGCAAATTAGGAAATCTGCCAGGCAACATAACAGGTTCTTCCAAACTATCGTCAAAGTTTGGGTTCCAACTCACGGTTTCCTTATCCAAATCACGCAACAATTCCATTGCCAAGCGGCTAAGTCTTGCTTCTGTGTAACGCATTGCCGCCGCTGAATCTCCGTCAACCGAACCAAAGTTGCCGTGTCCGTCAACAAGTTTCATTCTCATAGCAAACGGTTGCGCCATTCTTACCATAGCACCGTAAACCGAACTATCGCCGTGTGGGTGATATTTACCTAAACAATCGCCTACAATTCTTGCAGATTTTTTATAGGGCTTGTCTGGTGTTACGCCCATTTCAAACATAGAGAACAAAACTCTGCGCTGAACGGGTTTTAAGCCGTCTTCCACACGTGGTATAGCTCTATCCAAAATTACATTTTCAGAATACGGTATCATTGAATTGTGCATAACGTCCTCAACGGTGGTGTCATACACAATAGAATTATAATTTATCTCTTTTTTCTTGCTTTTAGCCATAATTTCCTTTTGCCTTTTCAACGGATAATAATCTTACGTGTTCGTTTGAACTTTATTTACTTTTTTTGTTTTAGATACATTAAACTGAACTTTACGTACTTGTTTGAGCTTTAACATTTCAATTAGTTGCTTTCTTTAAGCGACTTAAAATTGTCTAACTTGTTGAAATCTGCGTATCTATATATATAATTTTTTCTTATTGAACTGTCGTCGCCCATCAAAATTGTTATACGCTTATCCGCCGCCGCCGCGTCCTCAATGGTAACTCTTGTCAGCGAGCGTTTGGCAGGGTCCATAGTCGTGTCCCAAAGTTGTTCGGGGTTCATTTCACCAAGCCCCTTAAACCTTTGCAACAACGCATTCTTGCCCATTTTCTTTTGCGTTTCTACGAGTGCGTAGTCATCGTAACAATATACTGTTTCGTCCTTTTTCTGCAATTTATAAAGTGGGGGCATACCAATATAAACATGTCCTTCCGTAATTAGCTGTCGCATATAGCGGAAAAAGAAAGTCAGCAACAACGCTCTAATATGTGCACCGTCTTGGTCTGCGTCGGCAAGAATGATAACTTTGTCATATTTCAGACTGCTTATGTCAAAATTAGGTTCTATCCCAGCCCCTAATGCGCTTATAATCGTGCTTATTTCCTCATTAGCCAAAATCTTCTCCATAGAACTTTTTTCTACGTTCAACGGCTTACCTCTAAGCGGTAAAATTGCTTGGAAATATCTTTCTCTTGCTTGCTTTGCACTTCCGCCCGCGCTGTCACCCTCAACAATAAACAACTCGTTAATAGACGTGTCTTTACCTGTGCAACTTGACAACTTCCCAACAAGGTTAAGTCCGTTAAGTTGATTTTTCTTTCGTTCAATATCTTTTGCTCTTTTTGCCGCTTCTCTCGTCCTAGCCGCGCCCAAAGCCTTTGCAATAATTTTTTCCGCAGCCGACTTGTTTCCCCTCGTCTGAATTAGTTCTTCAAGTTTTTCCGAAACAAGATTTTCAACCTTTTGACGTACCTCAGGATTACCTAATTTTCCCTTTGTTTGCCCCTCAAACTGTACCTCTTGCATTTTGACGGTTAAAACTGCAACCATTCCTTCTCTGTAATCTTCACCTAAAAGGTTTGCTTGTTTGTCTTTTATAAGGTTATTTTTTCTTGCAAATTCATTAAAAACTTTGGTAATTGCGCTCTTGAAGCCAACTTCGTGAGTTCCTCCGTCTGCTGTCGGAATGTTGTTTACGTATGAGTAAATGTTCTCTGTAAACGCTTCCGTATGTTGCACAGCAACCGAAACTTCAAAGTGTTCTTCCTTTGCTTCAATATATAGCGGTTTATCATAAAGTACGGTTCTGCCTTCATTGAGATATGTTACATAGTCGGCAATTCCGCCCTTATAATAAAGTTCTTCGTGCTTTTCCGTGCCACCGTCCAAAGGCATTCTGTTGTCATCAATCAGAATTTTGACGCCTTTGTTTAGATATGCAACTTCACGCATTCTTTCTTCAATGACTTCAAAAGAATATTTTTCTTTTCCAAAAACACGTTCGTCAGCTTTGAACGTAACAATCGTACCTTTCTGCTTTGTTTTTCCAACAACAGTAAGCGGGGTTTTGACAACTCCACTCTTTATTTTGTTTCCAACTTGCGGTGAATAAAACTCGGCAAGGTATTTTATACCGTCACGGCAAACTTCAACATTCATCCAATCAGACAACGCGTTTGTTACAGATGCGCCAACTCCGTGCAAACCGCCTGAAAAGTTATAGTTTGCGTTGTCAAATTTTGCGCCAGCGTGCAACTGCGTAAAAACAACTTCAACACCGCTTATTTTAAGTTTAGGGTGTTTGTCAACGGGGACACCTCTGCCATTGTCAGAAACACGCACGACATTGTCGTCAAGCAATTCGATTGTGACAGTATCGCCAAAACCGTTTGCCACTTCGTCAACGGCATTATCAATAATTTCCCACAAAATATGGTGCAATCCTTTGTTGCCTGTTGTTCCGATATACATACCTGGACGCTTTCTAACGGCGTCTAGTCCTTCGAGAATTTTTATGTCATTTGCACTATAATTGTTTATTGCCATATTCTGTCCTTATTAAAAATACTTATATGATTGTATCATATTTTATCTTTGAGTTAAAGTCCCTTTTGCATAATTTTCAAAAAGAATTAGGCGTCCAAATTAGGACGCCTAAAATTTTAATTTAATTGATTATTTCACCATTTCGTCGATGCGAGCCAACATATCGCGATAAACTTCATCGTTGTTGATTTCATTCAAAATTTCGTGTCTTGCATCATCGTACAGTTTGATTGACAAGTTTTTGACACCTCTTTCTTTATACAAATCGTACAGCTTTGTAACAAGTTTTCCTTTATGTCCTACTGGGTCGTTTGCGCCTGAAAACAATGCGATTGGCGTTTCAGATTTTAACTTTGCAAGGTTTTCATCTTTATAAATATTTTTTAAGCCGTTCATCATATATTTGAAAAAAGCAATTGACATAACGTATCCACATTGTTCATCCAACATATACTTTTTGACTTGCTCACGGTCACGTGACAACCACGCAAATGGAATTCCCTCTTTTTTGAAAGCAGAATTAAATCCGCCAAAGCTGAGCTTATCCATAAACTTGCCTTCCTTTTCGCCACCGCAAACCTTGTAAAAAACGTTTGCAAGCATAGAACCAGCTTTTGTTACAATTCCGTCCATATTTGCGCTTCCGCAAAGCACGACGCCTGAACATTGTTGCTCTTGTTCCAAATATCCTTGACCAATAAAACTGCCATAACTATGTCCAAAATACACGACTGGAAGATTATATTTTTCTTTCAAATATTTTGTAATTTCAACTTGGTCCTTTACGGTATCTGCGTAAATATCACCCTTATGGTAGCCTTTTACGCCTTTTGTTGACTGCTTAGTGCTTGTCATACCGTGCGCCCTGTGGTCATCTGCAAAAACGATGTATCCGTTTTTATTCAGAAAAGTTGCAAAATTGTCATATCTACGTGCGTGTTCCGCCATTCCGTGTGAAATCTGAACTACGGCTTTTGGCTTTCTTACTTCGTCCCAAACATAACATTGCAAAACAGTTCCATCATAACTCTTAAATTTTTCGTTCTTCATAATGTCTCCCTTGAATAATAAAATACATTTAAGATTTTAACATAGCAAATATATTATTGCAAACTATTTTTTTTAATAAGCATACTATGTATGAACAGTTATTCGCATATAATAGGAGAAAAAGTCGATATGTATAATTCGGTTTTGAAAGATAAAACCATAGTCTTAACGGGTGGTGGGACAGGCGGTCATATATATCCCAACCTAGCTCTTGCCGAAAAGCTGTTGCCTTTGGGCGCAAAAATCGTTTATTTAGGCGGACAAGGCGACACTTTAGAAAGAACACTTGCAAAAAAAAACAACTTGAAATATCTTGCGGTGGATACAATAAAATTTGTCCGTGGATATAGTTTTTCGGCATTAAAAAACAATTTTTCAATTCCTTCAAAACTTAATAAATCTGTCAAGGATTGCGTTATTATTCTTAAAAATATTAACGCATCATTAGTTTTTTCAAAAGGTGGTTTTGTTTCTGTACCTGTTGTTTTGGCAGCCAAAAAACTGAATATCCCTATAATTGCACACGAGTCAGACATATCATTAGGGCTTGGCAACAAAATTGCACAAAAAAAAGGCGCAATAATGTTAAAAGGTCACCCGGACGCAAATTTCAAAGGCGAGTTTGTTGGAATACCACTCAGAAATGAACTTTTCAGCCAAACAAATAAGTCAGCAAGACAGCAACTCAACATTCCTCAAAACGAGAAAGTCCTTTTGGTTATTGGAGGAAGTAGCGGCGCACAAGCATTAAACGATGCGCTAATAAACAATTTGAATACGCTTTTGAAAACTTTTTATATTATTCACGTTACTGGCATAGGAAAAGAAATTGCCATTCCAAAAGCAATAAACGTTGAAAGATATAAACAAGTTTCATACGCGCACAATGTATCAACCTATCTAAATTGCGCTGACGTCATACTATCACGAGCAGGAGCAACAGCTGTTTTTGAAATTTCAGCATTAAAAAAACGCGCCGTGTTTGTGCCGTTGCCAAAAGGAGTATCACGAGGCGACCAACCTTTTAATGCAGAACTCGCACAAAAATACGGCGCAAGCGTCCTTAAACAAGATGAAAATTTTCTGGCAAATTTTGCAAAGGTTATATCTTCAAGTTATAAAAGCGCGCCTATGCGTCCAATCATAAACGACACAAACGGAAAAATAATCGAAATAATTTGTGCTAACCTAAGTTAGGGTGAACTATGCACAAACAAAAAGTTATAACAAAATGGCTTACCATCATCTTTCTTATGACGGTAGCAGTTGCTAATTACATATTTTTGAACACGCTTTTCAAAAATGCTGACGGCAACGCTTTTGGTGGAGACGTACCCTCTACCCCAACTGTTTTAACGCCATACTTCAATGATTTGCCAAGACGTGGCGAAGTCTATCAAGAAATAGAAACGCTGAATATAGGAAGTTCAAAAAACGATTGCCTTTTGCAGTCTTTGAAATTGACAAATTCCCTTTTTATTTTTTTTAGTTCGGAATACGCAGACTTTGACGTGAAAAAAAGCGGTATCAATTTGGCAATAATTGCAGAAAACACCCTTACAAAAATTTCGCATTTGTCGGACGACGGAGAATTCGTTGACGTAAAATATTGTGGCAATTACGTCGCTGTTGCAATAAAAAATAAAACTGAAGGCATTTTGCTTAAACTGAATTTAGAGGGAGATATTATTGCAAAAAACAATGTGCCTGCTTTTCAAGACGCAAAATTTTATATATTGTCAGAAAATTTACTCTTTTACTCTATTCAAAACGGTTTTCTAACAATGTGTGAAATTGAAAAAGATTTTACTCTCAAATCATCTACGTATATCTATGAAGTAAAAAGCTGTAAAATTATTGAAATATTCAAAAGACAAGCAATGCAATTTATAGTCCTCAATCACGATAATTTTCAATTCAGCGTTGTTACGTTTGACAAAATAAGCGGTTTTAATGAAGTTTTATTTCAACCAAACGCCTCTTTGACAAATATTTTTACGTTACCTTTTGAAAACAGTTTTAACTACTACATTTTTTCAAAATCAAAAAATGGTTTTTTATTGCAAAGTTATTCCGAAAACTTTTCTTTGCGTTGCACAAAGACTATCTCTGCGACTTCCGCAACGGCAACAGTTCAAAATGATATTATTACAATAATTACGCCGTTCGGTTGCAAAAAGCTATGCAAACACTTAGACATAGTTTCTGAAAGCGTATTTAAGGAAGATTTAGGTTTGATATGCAAAACCATAAGCATATCAAACAAATTTTATGTTTGTTCAGCAAAAAACGAGTTGTTTACGGTGTCGGAGTTAGACCAAAACTTGATTGCTAAAACAAAATTAAAAATTTCAAACTGCAGAGAAAAAATTTGCGTGAACTTATTTGCAAATAAGGTTTATTTGCAAATAAGTTCACGTTCAATTGACGGTTGTTGCTATAAAAATTTTGGGGGTTACGATATTTTTAATTTTGTAATATAAAAAATTTTGATTTCTTAAAACTTATACTTTAGTTTGACAAAAATTCAAATGCAAAACATAACGGTAAAAAACATCAATCTTCGTCTTTTTCTATTATTTGAGTTTCTCTATAATACTGTTGATTTGCAAGTTTTGTCAATGCATAGCTATCCTTAAACCTTACAACAAGGAAATGGCAAACAATGCCTGTGACCAAACCTGCCAAACCTCCCGCAAGCATCATATATGGCAAATATGCAAAAACCGACATTCCAACTACACCCGATGCAACGGCAATTTGCATAAAATTATGAGTTAGTCCACCAGCAACAGATAAACCTATTGTGCTGAAAATCCTAGTTTTATGCAAAATAACCATAACCGTATATGCAACCAAAGCAGATGGCAAAGACCAAACTAAAACTGACATATTTCCAATGAAAACAGCTGAAAGCAAGCATTTTAGCACAAGGATAATGTAACCTTCTTTCAAACCTACCATCAAAAAACTCATCAACAAAATTATGTTTCCAAACCCAATTTTTGCGTATGGCAAAACGGGAATTATCGGCGGAAGCAGATTTTCTAAAAGTGAGACTATAAGCGCAAGCGCAAGAAAAAGTCCTGACAACGCTATTTTTTTTGAATTAAATTTTTTCATATCAATACGTTATTGCGTCCGCGTCTTTTGGAGCAACTTTTATGACAACTTGGTTTGGCAAACATATAATCATTCCGCCTTCTCTCGAAATCGGACTTTGATGAACACAAATTTGGTCTCTGCAATTTGACTCCTCAACCCAAACTTTACTGTCAAAAATTATAACTTTCATTTTGCCGTCAAGCAATATTATCGTTCTGTTTTCAGACAAATTATAGCGGTATTTCAAATTGCCGTTTATAAAAATTTCAACGGTGTCAGCGTCAAGTTTTGTAGCGTAAACCGTAGTCAAAACAATAAGCACTACAAGCACAACAATAAGAAAAATATCTCCCAACTTGAAGATATCTTTACAATACGGATTATTACACTTTTTTATGCTTTTCACAAATCTAACCCTACAAAAGTTGGGTTCATATCCTTATCAACCATAACACCTTTCAAATTTAGACGACTGATAAGCAAACTTCCCTTTTCTTTTCCCAAAACCATAACCGCCGTAGCAACTGCGTCGCCAACCGCACCGTCTTTAGAAATAATGCTTACAGATTTCAAACTATTATTGCTTGATGAATTATCACTTGGATATCCCGTTTTAGGGTTTATTATGTGGTGATAAATTGTGTCACCAACTTTGTAATAACGTTGATAGTCGCCACTTGTTGCAATACACTCTTGACTGCCTAAACTTATTGACGCCGTATAAGATTGGATAGCTCCAATTTCAGGTTTTTGAATTTTTATAACAAAAGAGCTGTTTGCCGCAGCAATATTTCCACCAAGATTTAGCAATGCTTTTTGTTTAGATAAAGCCATATCACAAGCCTTGTCAACTGCGTATCCCTTTGCAATTCCACCCAAATCAAGTTTTGCGCCATCTAAATTTTTGGTGATAGTTTTGTTTTCATAATCAATGGTAAACGGTGGATTTGTTGTTTTTGTAAGCCCTACAAGGTGCAACAAACTTTTAATATCTTCGTCTTTTGGTGGAACGTAGTCCTTAATTTCGGCAATAAATTTGTCAGCTGAAAACTTCCAAAGTTCAACTAGTGGAGAAACCGTCGGGTCGTATGCGCCGTCTGACTCGCGACAAACTTCTTCTGCAATCTTCATTATATCCATTGTAACTTGATTGCAAATTATAGGTTCATTCACCTTAGAGTTGTTGATTTTGTAAATGTCGCTTCCTTCAATACTTGTGGATAAAATAAGTTCCAATTCTTGAATATACGAAATCATACTGTTTATAGTTTTTGTTTTGTTTGGCACAGAACCGTAAATATATGCTGAAAAATTTGTCCCAAAAACACTTGCATCTTCACGTGCAGCACAACCTGTTAACGATGCAAGTAGAACTAAAATAAGAACAGTAACAATCAATAATTTCTTCTTCATAAAAACCTTTATATAGCGACAGCAAATTGCGTTTGCCTTTTATCTTTTGATTTTTTTTATTTTATACCAAACCACCTAAAATGTCAACGATAGTCAAAAAAGCAAATAACAGTTAAAAATTTTTATGTTTTAACTTTTTTTTAATTATCACATAATATCCTTAATATGAAAAACCAATAGAGGTACGAATTATGGATGATTTCAACAATTTCTTTGACAAAGACTACGACCAACACAATAATACATCAAATTACCACACACCCGACAACTCTCCGCAAAAACAACCAGACAAGAAAAAGGCGTTGATTATCGCCCTATCAGTAACAGTTGCCATAATGTGTCTTGTAGTAATCATCAACGTCATAGTTCTAGCTTCTCTAAAAACCGAGATTGCAGGTATCTACGCTGAAAAAATGAAAGCCGAAATAAACAGCGGCTATTATGAAGCCATAGACAAAAAACTCAACGATTCCGATTTGGTGAATGACATAAAAGATGACGCAGTAAACAAAGTTACGCAAATTTTACAGTCTTACGTAAGCGAAAAAGTTAAGGCTGACAATTGGAATTCCGTTGCTGAAATTGTTGTAACTGATACAAGGTTTAACACAAGCACGAAAACATTCAAGGGCATTGGAAGCGGATTTATAATTGAAGCAACAGTAGGTGGAGTTAAAGACGTTTATCTTATAACAAATGCTCACGTTATTAGAGGCGAATTGGCAAGCAAAGTTGTCGTCGGCAATTTCATTAAAACGACATATTCTTGGCAAACATACCAAAATATAACTTGCACGTTTAACAACGACGACACAACATACAATCTTCAAGTTCTTAATTATGGTGGATACACAGGTGACCAACTACAGGCTGAAAATTCTGACCCCGACCTTGCTATTTGCAAATTTGTTGGCACAAAGCCTAACCAAACAGACGCAAAAGGCAATAGAATTCATCCTTTTGTAAAACTTGCGCCTGCTAGCACAGATACAAACAAAAATGCAACTGAAGGTGAACCCATTGCAATAATTGGTTCTCCACAAGGAATAGGACTTTCAATTAGTGCTGGAATAATATCAAAAACAAACATTGTTTTTGGTGCTGAAAACGCTTTAAGCACAGGCACTTTCATTATGACTGACGCAGCAATCAACGGCGGAAACTCAGGTGGCCCTATGTTCAACAAAAATTCTCAACTTATTGGTGTTGTTGAGTCAAAAATTGTAAAAGACGGAGTAGAATCAATGGGGTTTGCCTTATCTGTTGACACTCTCAGGGAATTTTTAACAAATCATAATTATATCGTATCTTAAAAAACAACTATTTTCAAAACATATATCACAGTTTTCTCCTTAAAAAAACAAGCGGTGCAATCCGCTTGTTTTTACTTTTCAATAGTTTTTATACTCTCTTTGGCTTGAGTTTATTGCGTCGTATTTATTTTAATATCCCCTTACGTCTTGCACAGCCTCATAATTGCCGTGAACTACTATATAATTGTAACGATAAGTGATAAAGTTTTTATATTTTTCATCTACGCTTGCTGCATTTTTGCATTTTGTTTCAACCGTATTTGCACTTTCATAATTTCGACAATAATAAATTGTTGCTGCATAGCCTTCTTTTGCTGTGCCTGTTTTACCTTCCGCAAGCATAATTTCCGAAATTTTTATGCTTGAAACATCACTCACAACTTGTGTTGCCGAAACAAATGAAATACGGTAACCGTCAATCAACAACTTTTTAGATAGCCCGTCAGAGCGCAATCTTGCACTCATACAACCCGTCAATGTTACTGTAAAAATTGAAAGCAACAGAATTAACGCAGATATTTGTAAACTTTTTTTGTTTTTCATAAGTTTATTTTATGTTTTATTTGTTTGTATGTCAAGTTTTGTGTTATCTAAACACCAAGGTATTCCTATTTTAAGCAGCATTTTTTAATTATTGTCAAATATGTTGTTCAATCCATAGAGATACCAAAACTTAATTTAATTCTAAAACACACAAAAACCGCAACGGCAACACCGATATAATAAATCGGCGACAACGCTAACAAC
>CAZQGE010000028.1:0-17501 GCA_964592815.1 uncultured Bacteroidaceae bacterium
ATATAAAACAAAAAATGAGAAAAGGCTTTCAACAATTCAAAACTCGGTTAAGTAACAACAAAATTTGCAAGTTAACTAGTGCATATCAAGCAATAAATTATTATTGCATTGTAAATATTCGTCTTATGGGAATATAAAATGGAACTTAAAGTCAACAGCGTATTAGATAAAAAAATTATTGCAATGTTTTCCTACTTAATTTTAGGAATTGCTTTTGTTTTTGATTACCAATCATACTTAGACATTGCAATACTCACCATTACTCATCTCTTTTTTACTGCAATTGCATTCAAGGCTGTTGGTATAAAAATCATATCTGTACCATTTTTATTTTACGCTTTCAGCATAGTGTTTCACCTTGGACACGTATTTCTTCAATTTGGAGGCAATGAAGCATATCAAGCATTTCACCCTCTGACATATTTGAGTGGAAAATACACGTTTGAAGCAATCAATTTTGTTTTGCGTGTGCATTATTTTCTTGTATTGGGAATTTTGCTGTACGGTGTATGCCGTAAACAAAAAAACAAAACAAAAAGTCAGAGTCAAACTTTACAAAACAAAATGCTTGTAGCTCCTAACGGTGATGAGTTTTTAGTTGAAAGATATTTGTGTTTGATTATGTTTGCTATTTCGGTCATTCCCATGACTTTTTTGAACGCATATTCAATTTATCTATCCATAAAAGGTGGATACTTGAATACGTTTTTGGCAATACCGGGGTGGTTTATAATTTTCAAGTATTTGTTCAATGTATCTGTTATTGGGTTCATAATTTGCAACAAAAATAAAAAGAAAAAAGCCTTGTTAATTTTGCTGGCAACAATTATTTTTAACTTGATATCTATGCTATCGGGTGGAAGAATTGAAGCAACTATTACAATCATTATTACGTGTATCGTTTATAAAAATTTTGTGGGTGTTAAGTTTACAGTTTTCAAAACGTTGTTGTTTGTGCTGTTGGCGGTTGCTTTTTTGAACACTATAACTTATATCGGTGATAGCCGAATTTTCGGTTTTGAAATTCAAGATTGGGCAAGTAATTTGTTTTCTGCCAAATTCATCAAAAAGATTTTGGGAGATTTTGGAGGTACGTTGATTAGCGTTGTCAAAAGTTTTGAGGCTTTTCCTGAATATGTCGATTATAACTACGGCAAAACATATTTCATTAGTTTGATGGAAATTTTCCCTAAAGTAAATGCGCTTATTCCTGATTTCGCAAAAGATACGATATTTATATTTAATTTTGCGGATCATAATTATTTGGGCGGTAGCTATATTGGTGAATTGTATTTCAATTTCGGACAATGGTCGTTACCTTTTGCAAGTGTTATTGGTGTATTTGCTGCAAAAATCTATTTTACGTTGAAAAACGCGGCAGAAGAAAACAAAGTATTGCTCTATTTGGTGACAATACCTTTGGCGTTTCCTTTCTTAACTTGGGTTAGAGGGTACGCAGTAAGTTTTGTAAGGGCTTTCTTTTGGTTAAGTTTGTTAATATATCTTTTATATCGAATGGTTAAAGGTTATATATCAAGATATACTGTTGATATTGGTTGATAATTTCAAAATGGAGATTATGTTTATGGAAAACGATATAAAAGTTAGCGTTATATGTATTGCATATAACCACCAAAAATATATAAGAAAATGCTTGGAAGGTTTTGTTACGCAAAAAACAAATTTTGCTTTTGAAGTGATTGTGCACGATGACGCATCAACTGACGAAACCGCAAACATTATCAAAGAGTATGCTGAAAAGTATCCGAATATTATAAAACCTATTTTGCAAACTGAAAATCAATACAGCAAGCATATTCAAGGCGGAATTATAAAAAATTTTATTTTGCCAAAAGCAAAAGGGAAATACGTTGCTTTATGTGAAGGCGATGATTGTTGGCTTGATGAAAACAAACTTCAAACGCAAGCTGATTATTTAGATGCTCACACAGATTGTTTTTGCGTGGCGCATAGTTTTGTGCAACATAAATGTAAAACTGGCGAAGATGTTTTGACGGTGAGAAGTAAAGTTGACAGAGATTTTACGTTGGAAGAAATTGTTGCGGGTGGCGGAGCATTGTTTGCAACAAATTCTTTGTTTGTGAGAAAAGAAGTTAAAAGCGATATGCCGGAGTGCTTTGTTAGTCAACACTTTGGAGATTATCAAATTCCTATTTTTGCTGCGATACTTGGTAAGGTTCATTATCAAAACCGTGTGATGTCGCAGTACAATGTTTTTACTGAAAATTCGTGGTCAAAAAAACAAAAGTATTCAGATGAAAAAGCAATTATGTTGGTTCATGAAAACATAAGATTGCTGACTGCTGTAAATGAATTTTACCAAAATAAATACAATGATAGCTTTGAGAATACAATTAAAAAACTGAAGCTAGAAGTTTGTTTTTACCAAAAAAAATACAAAGAAATAAAAAACGATAGCTTTTATCAAGCAAATAAAAGTATGTTTAGCAAGGCTTTTCGTGTTAAAGTAGTAACTGGCGCATTCTCGCCCAAGTTTTTGAACTTGATTGTCAATATCAAAAGAAAGTTGGTTAGATGATGGCTGAAAAAAGTTTGGAACAAAGAACTATAAGTTCTATAATATGGAAATTGTTTGAAAGAGGTGGCGCGCAAATTATTCAATTTGTTGTGTCTATTATTCTTGCAAGAATTTTGATGCCGTCCGACTATGGTGCGATTGCTTTGATTATGATTTTTATTCAAATTGCAAACGTGTTCGTTCAAGGCGGTTTTTCTAGTGCGTTGATTAGAAAACTCAACGCTGAGGAAATTGATTATAACTCGGTTTTTTGGACAAATCTTCTAATTTCAATCGTCTTATACGTCGTGCTGTTTTTCTGTGCACCCGTAATTGCAAATTTCTATGAGATGCCAGTTCTGAAAGGTGTCCTTAGAGTGCTATCTCTGACGCTTATTTTAGGGACGTATAACAGCATACAAAACGTAATTTTGCAAAAAAATTTACAATTCAAAAAAGTTTTTATAAACTCAATGGTCGGCACAATCGTTTCCGCCGCAGTCGGAATTGGAATGGCGTATGGCGGTTTGGGTGTTTGGGCACTTGTTGGGCAACAACTTTCTATGATTGTTGCGACCATCGTAGTTATGCAATTTACAGTAAAGTGGCACCCAAAATTTCAATTTAGTTTTAAGCGTCTTAAAAATTTGTTCAGTTTTGGTTGGAAACTGTTGCTTTCAGGGCTTTTGGAAGTTGGCTACAACAACATTTATTCGTTGATTATTGGAAAACGATATTCTTCAACAGATTTAGGTTATTGGAATAGAGCTAAACAATTTCCAGCTGTTATTGTGGACAACGTAAACGGCAGTATAAGTTCGGTTATGTATCCAGTTTTGTCAATGAAACAAAACAACTTGCCTGAAATGAAATCTATAATGCGCCGAAGCCTTAAAATGTCAAGCTACTTGATTTTTCCACTTATGGTGGGGTTGGCGGTTTGCGCAGAGCCGATTGTTAGACTGGTTCTAACCGACAAATGGTTGCCTTGTGTGTTTTTCTTGCAAATGTGGTGCATAATTTACGCGTTTATGCCAATTCACATTATGAATTTGCAAGCCTACAACGCACTTGGCAGAAGCGACGTGTTTTTGTGGTTGGAAATTATAAAAAAAGTTTTAGGAATTGTAGTTCTGTTCGCAACTTTGCCGTTTGGTTTGACTTGGATGATAATAGGCAAAATCATATCGTCGCTTATAAGTACGTTTATCAATGCATTTCCAAACAAAAAACTGCTTAATTATGGCTTTACAGAGCAAATTAAAGACATTTTGCCCGCAGTGCTTTTGTCTGCACTTATGGGCGGAGTTGTTTATGGCTTGGGTTATATCCCAATCAATTACATCGCTGTGCTTGCAATTCAGGTTGTGGCAGGAATTGTTATTTATGTTCTGCTGTCGGAATTGTTCAAAGTGGATGCATATAAATTTATTAAATTAAAATTAGGTAAAGTTTTTAGTGCTATGATAACTCGTTTTAAGAATAAAAAGAAACCTACATCAAAACAAAAAAAGGTTTTATTGCTTGGCGGCTCGGCATACATTTTGCCAGTTATTGAACAAATTCACAAGTTAGGGTATAAAGCCATAACTTGCGATTATATCCCCGAAAATATAGCGCATAAGTTTTCAGATGAATATTACAATGTCAGCATAATTGACAAAGATGCCGTGTTGGAATTGGCAAAAAAATTAGAGATTGACGGAATTATGTCTTTTGCTACCGACCCAGGCGTTGTAACTGCGGGTTACGTTGCAGAAAAAATGAACTTGCCAAGTCAAGGTCCAGTAAAGTCAATAGAAATTTTGCAAGACAAAGCAAAGTTCAGACAGTTTTTGAAAGAAAACAATTTTGTTGTGCCGCAAGTTTTCAGCTTTGACAATGCGGAAAAGGCAATAAACAGCAAAAATGAATTTCCTTATCCTATTATTGTGAAACCCGTTGACAGCGCAGGCAGTAAAGGCGTAAGCAGAGTGGACAATGAGAATGAAATTTTGAAGGCTGTTGATTATGCTTTTGCAAATTCCATTTCCAAGAAAATTATAATTGAGGAATTTATTGTCAAAAAAGGTAACTCGTCTGACTCAGATTGTTTTTCAGTTGACGGAAAATTGAAATTTGTTTCTTTTTCAAATCAATATTTTGATGAGAACGCATTAAACCCTTATACTCCGTCTGCATATAGCTGGCCATCTAGTATGTCGCAGTCTGCACAGACTGAACTTACAACAGAACTCCAACGTCTTTTGACGCTGTTGGATATGAAAACTTCGCTTTACAACGTGGAAACAAGAGAAAGCGTGAATGGAAAAGCCTACATTATGGAAGTTTCGCCAAGAGGCGGCGGCAATAAACTCTCCGAAATGTTGTTTAAGGCAACTGACGTAAACTTGATTGAGTGCGCAGTAAAAGCAGCTGTGGGTGAAGCAGTTACGTTGCCAGATGAATATCAATATAAAGGCAACTATGCAGAATTGATTTTACACAGCAAAAAAGGCGGAATATTCAAGGAATTGGTTATAGCTGATGAGGTTGCAAAAAACTTTGTTTTGGAAACCAAACTTTCTGTGAATAAAGGTGATATAATTGAGGAGTTCAGCGGAGCAAACAAAACGTTGGGAACAGTTGCTCTGAAATTTGAAACCAAGGAACAAGAATTAAAATATATGTCCGACATAGACAGTTGGATAGAAATTGTTGTGGAATGACTTATGAAAAAAATTATGTTTTTGGGCGGCGCAGAGAAGTCGCTGGAATTGATTGAATATGCAAACAAACAAGGATATGAAACATATCTTTGTGATAACACCGAAAACCCTGGGCAAAAGATAATTTTGCACGATTACAATGTAAGCGCTGGGGATGTTGACGGTGTCGCTGAAATAATTAAAAATCAAAATATTGACGGAGTGTTGTCATATTCAAGCGATGTTTTGGCTGTTAAACAAGCCGAAATTGCTCATAAGAGTGGCGTGCTTGGCAACCCTGTTGACTCCGCCAAAATTTTGACGCAAAAAAATTTATTTAGGCAGTTCTTGCGTGAGCATAACTTTAACGAGCCGTATATTGCAACTTTCACCGCTCAAACTTTTGATGAGAACGACAACCTTTTTGCAAGTTTTCCTATGATTATCAAGCCTGTCGACTCAGCGGGGAGCAGCGGTGTATCTTTGGTTTATGAAAAAACGCAGATTATGCCTGCTTTTGAATATGCTTTGAAATATTCAAAAAGCGGACAGGTCATTTTTGAAAAGTTTATTGAAAACAAATATCCTTACGTGATTGCGGGCGACGTGTTTGTGTGCAACAACGAGGTTGTTTTTTACGGAATTTGCAACGAAAGACGTAACAACAAAGTAAATCAATTTTTGCCGATAAGCACGTTCTTCCCAGCCTTTCTTTCGCAAAATGAAATGGCTATGGTCAAAAAAGACATATCAAGATTGGTCAAAGAAGTCGGGTTTGAATTTGGTGGTATGAACGTTGAAATGATGTTTGACAAAAGCGGAAAACTTTACTTTCTTGAACTTGCGCCTAGAAACGGTGGCAACTGCATTCCAGACCAAATTGCCTACACTTTTGGCGTAAATATAAAGAACATGCTTGTTGACGCAAGTCTTGGCAAAAAGTTTGACGAGGTCAAAAGTGACTATGAAAAAATCACTTGCACTTACATTTTGCATAGTTACAAAGACGGGGTGTTGAAAAACATTGTAGTTGATGATAAAATTAAGCAAAACGTTGTAAAACAATGGAACAACAAACATATAGGTGACACGGTGGAAAACTTTGTGAATGCGACCAAAATGATTGGGCTGATATTATTTGAGTTTGAAAGCGTTGAAAAGCTGGAATGGTTTTTGGAAAATTCCGATGAACTGATAAATGTTGATGTTCAATAAATAAAACAAACTAACGAAATGATATAGAGGACTGAAATGGAAAAGAAAAAAATTATAATTTTTGGAGCAACAGGAAATACTGGTGCATATTTGGTGGATTATCTTTATAACTCTAATTTGTGTGAGGAGTATGACATTGTTGCCGTTGGAAGAAGAAAATCTAACTTTTTTGATAGATATAAAATCGAGTATTTTAGTGTTGATATATCAAAGGAAGAAGAATTTGGAAAACTGCCACAAAAAAATGTTTACGCAGTAGTAAATTTGGCTGGCGCATTGCCCGCTTATATGAAAACATATTCGCCAAGAGCCTATTTGGATATTAACCTAATTGGCGGATTTAACGTTTTAGAATATTGCAGAAAGGTTGAGGCGGATAGAATTTTATATTCTCAATCAATAGCCGATGTGGCTGGCTATATAAATCAATCTGCTATGGTAAATCCAGTCGAAATAAAGCCTAATATGCCAAGGTCAATCGTGATGAATAATGACCACACAGTTTATGCAATCACTAAGTGTGCTGTGGTGGATATTATGGAAAATTATAATAAAATGTATGGATTAAAAACCTTTGTTCTGCGCTTTCCCAATATCTACTTATACAGCAATAATGATAATTTTTACATTGATGGTAAAGAACATAAAATAGCATATAGATTTTTGATTGACAGAGCAACCAAAGGTGATGACATAGAAATTTGGGGTGATGTTAATAATGCTAGGGATATAGTTTATGTCAAGGATATGTGTCAAATTGTTGAAAAGACGTTGTTTGTCAACAAAAATAGTGCATTATACAATGTTGGTACGGGAGTAGCAACAAAACTTGTTGATGAAATAAACGGAATAATCGACGTTTTTTGCCCAAGTAACAAAAAATCAAAAATTCTACCTTGTCCTGAAAAGAAAAATCGTCCAGGATATGTTATGAATATTGACAATCTTGTAAAAGATTTAGGATATGTTCCTATGCCATTCATTGAAATGTTAAAAGATATGAAAAAAGAAATGGAATTGAAACGTTTTTCTGAATTAGAAAAAAGTTTTCTACAATAACATTCAAATATAAACTTTGTCAGCTTTGTGCCTTTTGGCATAAAAACTTTAATTTTTTTGCAGTTGAGAGTTATATTGCAAATAAAAAGGAGTTTTTATGGTTCAATATAACAATGCAACAAATAAATTGACTTTGACTTCTTCCATAATTCCGCAACTTTGCGGGGAAGTCAAGGTCGAAATCAACGTCGATAACTATAACAGCAGTTATCGATATTTTTTTGAGTTGAAATGCCCAAAAAATAAAAAATACCTATCACAACAACTGGCTTTCAACTCGAACGTTGGAAGCGTCGTTTTGCCCGAGGTCGCTTTTCAATTTGTGGGGGATATTTTTATCCAACTTATAATCAGAAACGCCGATGGCAAACTTGTTGCAAAGTCGTTTATTTCCGAAACACCAATTTTCAGCGTCAAAGAGTCAATCAATGCGACAGAAAAGATCTCTGACGAACTGTATTTAGATTATATTGCAAACGTAATCAATTCAGTAAACCAACTTGTAGAAATCAAAAATGACGTAGAATTGAAACTTCAAAACGGGGATTTTGTTGGACCTGCGTTCAAAAACGAAGGTGAATGGACAGAAGGTCAAACGTATTACGGAGCAAACAACTTTAACAGAGCAAACAAGTTTATCAGCGTCGTCACAATAAACGGTACGAACGGTATTGAGGCTTATTCCTGCAAGACGGGTGGAATTGCAACGGCGCAAAATAAGCCGTCTTTGTCTAGTGACTGGGTGTTGTTGTCAAAACCTTTTGCGCCCGACTTAACTTTGAAGCAAGACAAAACAGACATCACTTTAAGTACAAATTCAAAAGAAATTGTTGGCGCAATCAATGAGCTTTCGGGGAAAATTATTGACACAAACGCTATTGTGGAGCAAACCAGCGGTGAACTTGTGACAATTAAGAATTCACCGTCAGACATCATTACAAGCAAGGAATATGGAATATTAGGCAACCACAAAAGGTTGTTTGGCGGAGTGCTTTTAGATGAGAATTTTGTGGGCAAAAACATATTGAATGTTTCCGTAACAAACTTTTCTGCAATAAATATGTTTCAGTTGACTTCTGAAATCGGAAATCAAACTATAACGCTGACGCCGATTGATAGCACAAGCAAAATTTCAAGGTTTGTCAGATATGACGTTTCTGATACGTTCAGCGCAGGTTCTTACACCGTAAAGTTGAAAAAGTCTTGCAACTATAATGCTATAATAATTTATAAAAGAGATACTAACGAGCGTTTGTGCGAATGTTACGGAGATAGCACAAGTTTTACAGTCTCCAACGCTACGAACATTTCAATTTCTTTTTATGTCAACATTTCTAGTGAATCAGTTGAAAACAGGAGTTATCAATTTGAGATTTGTATTGCTCCGCAAAACTATGAACTTACTGAATTTGTGCCTTATTTGCCCGTGCCAACAGCACAAGCGTTATTGCGAATTGTAACATGTGGAAATCAAGTCGCAATAAGAAGCAATGGTATTGAAGCAGGTGTTACACCTGTTGAAAAAACTATAAACTTGACAGCTAAAAACACAACGCAACAGAACTTGATTGACCTTGCGAGCATTGGCAACGTCAGAGATGAAGTTTTGTACGAAAACGGCAAATGGCTATATAAGAAAAACGTTCAAAAAGCAACTTCAAGCGTGACAAATGCAAAGCCAAATAGCGTTGTCATTTCAAACTCACGCAGTTCGTTTACGACACCTGACGGAAACATAACAGTTGCAAACGGCGAAATTGTGCTATATGAGTTGAATTTGGCACAAACTATTGAGTTGAATCCGATTACTGAAACACTTACGGCGTTTGACGGTGGAACTATATTTGAAACATTGAACAATATGGTTTCAGCTTCAAATTGTCTTGTTGATTTTACAAACTACAAAGTTGACAGCAAAAAACGTGCATATTGCTTTTTGCAAAACAAAGATAATTCGCTGCTTTTAACCTACAATGAAGACACAATGTTGCGTCACAAAGGAACTGCGCTTGACGGCGCATATATCAATGCAATTCTTGACGGACTTATTCAAAAGACGGGTTTAACCTTATAAAACGAGTGTTTAATCTGCCGTTTTGGTACGGTTTATAATTTGGTATACTCTCGCATAAGGAATGCTGAAAGTCATTTGTTGTTTATTAAGTCAAAAAGGTTGAAGGGCAGAGGACTGTGTGATATAATATCAAAAAGAGGAATTATGGAAAAACAAATTTTGGTCACTCAGTCCTCAATGCCCGATTACAAAGAGTATTGCGAGGAAATTAAGTGTATTTGGGATACAAAATGGCTCACTAATTGCGGGCCTTTACATAATGTTTTCAGAGATAATTTGAAAGAGTATTTGGGTGCTGAAAACATAGAACTTTTTACCAACGGACATTTAGCGTTGGTGGTTGCGCTTCAAGCGTTGAAACTGAAAGGGGAAGTTATCACAACTCCGTTTACCTTTGCAAGCACTACGCACGCAATTGTTCAAAATGATTTAACTCCAGTTTTTTGCGACATTAAAGAAGATTACACAATAGACGAAAATAAAATTGAGGCTTTGATAACTGAAAAGACGTGTGCAATTATGCCTGTTCACGTTTACGGAAACGTTTGCAACGTCAAAAAAATTCAACAAATTGCTGACAAACACGGCTTAAAAGTTATTTATGATGCCGCCCACGCTTTTGGTGAAAAATACGATGGAAAGGATATCTCAAATTTTGGTGATATTACAATGTTTAGTTTTCACGCAACAAAAGTTTTTAACACAATAGAGGGCGGTTGCTTGTGCTTTAAGGACAAAAACTTGGCAAGCAAAATAAGTAGCTTACGCAATTTTGGGCTTGTTGGCGAAGATGTGCATTATTGCGGAACAAACGCCAAAATGAATGAATTTCAATCTGCAATGGGCATTTGTAATTTGCGACATTTGGACGAGGAAATTGCAAAACGAGGCAAAATTGTTGAAAAATATGATGATTGTTTAAGCAACGTTGACGGCATAATTTTGAATTCAAAACAAGACAAAGTCTGCAACAATGCGTACTATCCAATTTTGGTTGACAAAGAGGAATACGGAATGGATAGAGACCAACTTATAGAGTTGCTCAAATCACATAATATTTTTGCAAGAAAATATTTTTATCCCGCCACAAACCAATTTTCGTGCTATAAATACCTCAATCAATGCGGCGCTACACCATATGCGGATATTGTTTCAAACAGCATTTTGTGCTTGCCAATGTTTGCGGAACTTTCTCAAGAAGACGTAAATCGTATAGGCAAAATTATAAAAGATAAAGAATAAGGTGAATTTATGAAAGGTATTATTTTAGCTGGCGGCAAAGGTACTAGACTTTATCCAATGACAAAAGTCGTTTCAAAGCAACTTTTGCCTTTGTATGACAAACCTATGATTTATTATCCACTTTCAGTTTTGATGCTTGCAAGCATTACTGATATTTTGATTATTTCAACTCCAGATGATACTCCCAAATATAGTGAATTGCTTGGTGACGGAAAAAATTTTGGCATCAATATCTGTTACGCTGTTCAAGCGCAACCAAAAGGTCTTGCAGAAGCATTTATAATCGGTGAGGAATTTATTGGAGACGATGACGTATGCTTAATTCTCGGTGACAACGTATTCTTTGGCGACAGGCTGACTGTGTATCTTAATGAAGCTAAAGCCTTGGAAAAGGGCGCTTGCATATTCGGATACCCCGTAAAGGACGCCAGAAGTTTTGGCGTTGTCGAGTTTGACCAATTCCACAACGTTTTATCCATAGAAGAAAAACCAAAAGAACCCAAATCTAATTACGCTGTGCCAGGGCTTTATATGTACGACAACAAAGTCGTTAAATATGCAAAAACAATCAATCCTTCTGCAAGAGGTGAATTGGAAATAACCGCAATAAACAACGCATATCTCAATGACGGTGACTTAAAAGTTACTCTGTTGGGCAGAGGTATGGCTTGGCTTGACACGGGTACTCCAAAGGGTATGCTTAAAGCCGCTGAGTTTATTGAGGCGGTTCAGTCACGACAAGGCTTTTATATTGCTTGCATTGAAGAAATCGCATACAGAAGGCACTTTATTGATATTGAACAACTCCGCAAATTAGGGAAAGAATTGAAAATGACGGAATATGGTCAATATTTGCTATCCATAGTGGAGGAAGAAAAATGAAACTTTTAGTAACTGGCGGGGCTGGGTTTATAGGCAGTAATTTTATATATTTTATGCTTAAAAAATATACAAATTATAATATTGTTTGTTTGGATAAATTAACTTATGCTGGCAACTTATCAACGCTTGAAACTGCATTGAAAAACCCTAATTTTGAATTTGTAAAAGGTGATATAGCTGACAGGAATTTTGTGAACAGCCTGTTTGAAAAGGAAAACTTTGACGTTGTTGTTAACTTTGCAGCTGAAAGCCACGTTGACCGCAGTATCGAAAATCCGCAAGTTTTTTTAGAAACCAACATTCTTGGAACTGGTACGTTGCTGGACGCTTGCAAAAAGTATGGAAATATTCGTTATCACCAAGTTTCAACCGATGAGGTTTATGGTGATTTACCCCTAGATAAGCCTGAACTTATGTTCTCTGAAAACACTCCAATTCACACTTCGAGCCCGTATAGCGCAAGCAAAGCAAGTGCAGATTTGCTCGTACAGGCATATTTTAGAACCTTTGGGTTGCCTGTTACGATAAGCCGTTGTTCCAACAATTACGGACCTTTCCACTTTCCTGAAAAACTTATTCCGCTTATGATTGCAAGAGCCCTAGCAGACCAAACTTTGCCAGTTTATGGCGACGGAAAAAACGTGCGCGATTGGCTGTACGTTGAGGACCATTGCAAAGCTATCGATTTGATTATTCATAATGGAAAAATCGGAGAGGTTTACAATGTCGGGGGACATAACGAAATGGCGAATATTGACATTGTTAAGTTGATTTTGAAGTATTTAGATAAGCCCGAAAGCCTTATAACGTTTGTTGGTGACAGAAAAGGGCACGATTTGCGTTATGCTATTGACCCTACAAAGATTCATAACGAGCTAGGTTGGTTGCCTGAAACAAAGTTTAGTGACGGCATAAAATTAACCATTGATTGGTATTTGAACAATCGCAAATGGTGGGAAGACATAATAAGTGGGGAATATAAGTCATACTACAAAAAAATGTATTTCAATCGATAATATATTCTATATACTGAAATTATGTAGTCCAGAATAAAAACCCCTAAAAATTTTGCTAAAATAAATTCAAACTTGAATGTAAATCTAATTGCAAAAAATGAGTGCAAACTTAAATCCGATTTTTTTGTTAGAAACTTAGCAAAAAGTTTTAACAAATGGTGGAATAATAGTTTTATAAAAAGTTTTAACTTAGAATTATTACAAATTGATTAGTTATATACGTCTAAAAAAGAGATTTGGTACACCCTGCGGGAATCGAACCCACAACGGCCCCTTAGGAGGGGGCTGTTATATCCATTTAACTAAGGATGCATATTGTTTTGCATAATGCGTTTGGCATTAACCGTCAATTTGTTTTAGATATATAATCTTTTTTGAACAAATCAATTTTCTATCTAAGTTTAACCATTATTTTAATTTAGTGCAACCAAAAATTGTAATTTTAATGCCCAAAACTAATTAAAATAATTTTTATGCTTTTTATTGCAAAAATTATACTTATTTCTAGCATTTTAATAATTATTTTAATCCTTATGCAAAAAATGTTTACGGATTTTCTATTGTGCCAAATTTGCTTGTGCGGTCTAGTTTCAATTTCTTTATCTGGTTTTTTATGTCTTCTGCTAAGGAATCTTGAAATTTTGTGCGCTTAAAGCCATTGACAAAAGTGATAAATTTTACATTGAATATGTCGCATACTTCATAATATTGGCATTCAGGTTGATATAAAACTAAATATTTTAATCCAACATCATACAAATATCCAGATTTTGTTAATATTCTATCTGTGCCTATCACAAAGTCACAATAAACATATTCGCCTAAATTTACGGCGATGATTTGTTGTATGGTGCCTCTGTAAATATCGGGGTCAAGGGCGATTGAGGGCGATTCAAAACCTATCATAATATCTCCTTTAAGTTAAATAATAACTTTGATTTGGCGAGTAAAAACAATGGTCGCCTATACGAATTGTAAATTTTCCATTTTGGTTTGGAAAATTTTGCGGGCAATTATCATTGAAAGGGTTAAAATACCACAGCGCATCAGACACCATACCCAGCTTTTGCCCAAGCAATGCCCATTCGGCAATATCATAATTGACTTGCTCGGGAGTTATGTTATATATATTTTGCGGATTGTATGCTCCAAGCAAAAAATCTGTTGCGCAATCAAATTGTTGTTTTGCGAACACTACCTCTGGTAGAGTGTTTTGTCTGCCATATTCACCTTGCAATTCTGTAAGTCTGTTGACAATGACTGTGGCAACAGCCTTCATTCCGTCTTCTCCTTCGCCTCCTGCTTCGCATTGTATAAGTCTTGCCAACAATTCTAAATCGGTCATACGTTTATATAGATATGAATTACGATGTTAAATTGCTAAAAATTCCGTGGTGTATTGCACGGAATTTTTAAGTTGCAGCCTTAAAGCTGTTTTTTAACAAAAATCAAAACAAATATTTATTGAGTAAATAACGATTTTAAGTTGGAACTTTCTCACTGTTTTGAATAATTTCAACCTTACAAGCAGATATAAAAGCAGGATTTACATTTTTACCCGTAACCAAAACAATCATTCCAAATTCGTTTTTTAGAACATTTCCATTGCCTAGAGATACGTTGCCGAGTTTAAGGTTAACTTTTTCTGTTCCTACTGGCAATGCTTGTCGGACGGCTTCTTCGCAATTTGTTTGGCAGTCTGTTGACAAATCGGATGGTGTTGGAAGGTAAGTGATTGTGTCATCGTAATTTGCGCCTGAAATTGAAATGGACGCAATTCTGCAAAGCTGAACCATCTTTTTCGTTTTATCTGATGAATTGCTTAAAACAAGCAGTCCACCATTGTCATACGTTGGATAAACAGACGAAAGTAATCCCGATACACTTCCGCCACTTTCGACGTTGACGGTTGCGGTTTTAGATGGATATTTTGTTATAAGTTGAGATATAACATATTTCATTTGTTGCTCGCAAATGCAACTTGTGCAAGGCGGACAAACTCCATCTTCACCTTTTTCACCTTTTGGAATGATAAAATCCAAGGTATGATTCGGCGAACCTGTGGTGTCGATGACTTGCGCGCTTGTTCCTGCCTCGCCAGTTATGGTATATCTGACTGTTATAGTATCGCTTTGACCTGCTGGGCCTTCGGGACCTTGAGGACATATTTGGCAATTTGTAGGGTAGGCACTATGGTTAAAACAATCAATTTCTTGATGACGTTTGCTGTTTGAATTGTTGCAAAAATTAAACATTATTCAATTCTCCTTATCGTTATGTACCTATTTTAATCTATGAAATAAAAACAAAAAACGACAGCTAAACGCTATCGTTTTAGAGTTTTTTGGTTGATATTTTATAAGTTTAGTCCACGTTTAGGTAGTATCTGCCTTTCTTTTGAGTTTTGTTACCATATTCGATTGCTCTTTGCGGGCAAATACTAATGCACGCCATACATTGTGTGCAATTATTATGCCAAGTAGGTTTGCCGTCTTTCAAAGTAATGTTTTTCAGCGGACAAATATTTTCACACATACCGCAACCAACGCATTTGTCTGTTGCAAAGTATTTTTTATCATTGACAAACAACGGATAAAATATGTCGTTGACTAAACTGCTTTTAAGTTTATCAACAGCAGAAGTTTTCTTTTTTATGACGAAACTCTTTTTGTTGCTTATTTTTGCGCATATTTCTTTGATTAGAGTATCTGCATCAGCCATTTTTTTGGTAACAGTTGCTTCGTCGTTTGTGTCAAACATAGCAATATAATTGTCAGGCATTACGACTTCTACAAAGCCTTTAAGAGTCCATTTCTTTTCAGCGCAATCTTGCTCAATATATTTTATTGCGTTTGACGATTCAGCACCACAAGTCATAACGTAATAAACGTTTTCGACATCGCCAAAATTTGCTTTTGAAATGTAGTCTTTGACAACTCTTGGAATTCTCCACGCATATGTTGGAATAACAAAAATTACATTTTTATTTTGACTTGTTGCATTCAAATTGTTTGATTTCAAGGCGTCGTTGATTGAAAACAACTGTTCGTCTAAAATTTTTGACATTTGTTTGGCAACGTATTTGCTGTTGCCTGTACCCGTAAAATAATAAATCATATATGCACCTGCTATTTATTTTCTTCTTTTTTATTTTGATGCTTTAATTCTTCCAAAATTTCAGCAAGCAATTTTTCTATGTTTGGAGTTGTAACACTAGGTTTGCTTTCGACTAAATTTTGAGCCACCATAGCAATGTCTTGCGATTCTGGAATTGCTTCTGCTTGTGGCTGGACAGCCTCAACAACAGCTTTCTGCACATTCTTTTTTGAGCTTAGTTTCTTAAAGTCTTTTTCGAATTCTTTTTTGGCTTCGACACCCACCTTTTTGGCTTCCTCTCCAATTTTTTTTGCGCTGTTAACTGCTTTTATGATTAAAAACAAGACTAAAGCTGTCAAAATAAAGGTTATAATTGCCGAAATAACCGCGCCCCAATCAAGTATTAAGGCTTGTGTTATTATTGTGCCGTCAGCCGCAGTAACCGCGGGACGAAGAACAGTTTGCAGTCCCGTTCCACTATTTGAGATTGGTATCAAGTTTATAAGGGGTTTAAGAATGCCGTTGACAAGCGCAGAAACAATTGATGTAAATGCGCCACCGATAATGACGCCAACTGCCAAATCAAGGGCGCTGCCTTTGTTTATAAATGACTTAAACTCATTCCAAAGCTTTCTTTCGCGTTTCTTTTTCATATCAACCTCCGATTTTAACTAATTATAGCACTATATTTAGGGCTTTACAAACCAAAAATTGTTAAGAGGAGAATTAAAAATGCTTTAGTCTAAGTTACTCTTTGTTAAAAATAAACACGCATATTTGAGCGTGTTAAGTGTGTTTAAGGTTTCAATCAAATTTAATGAACAAAAAGCAATTATTTTCCGTCCCAAAGGTATCTGTTTAGGTCAACTGAAAAGTTGTCGAAAACAATAATTCCGTCCGCTTCAAGTCTGCGTTTATGTTCTTCAATTCCTCCAAAGGCGAATGCTTTTGCAAGCATTCCGAAACGATTTACAACTCTGAAACAAGGGATTTCTTGTTGGTTTGGGTTAAAGTGCAGCGCATAACCAACAGCGCGCGACGCTTTTGGTGAACCGCAAAGAAAAGCAATTTGACCATAAGTTGCAACTTTTCCTTTTGGTATTCTTTTAACTTGTTCGTAAACCACGTCGTAAAAACTCATAAGTTTAGTTTGTCCTGTTTAGTCTGCGTTATGCAGGGAGTTGGTGTTAAGGTTGAGGTGTACCTCTATCCGTTATGCTAAGCGTTGCCCTAAAAATTTTCAGCATTCTAAAAATGTAAGAATTACACCTTTTTAGTTTTTTTGCAGACGTAAGCTCTTTCTAAATTAAGTACAACTTCATTTGTCAAATCTGTGTTTTCAATGTCCAAAATATAATACTCTTTTGCTCCGTCATAAGGAAAACCGCATTCTGAATTGCACATAATTTCGTCAAGTTCTTTTATTTTTTTGACAAAAACATTATTGTCGCAAACAAGCAAAATCGGTTTGCTGTTTACATATACCATATATTCGCCAAACATTTTTTTGTAGCAAACGTCAAAGTTGCCTTTTAGTTGTTCACAAACAAATTCAACGTAATCTTTTGTTGTAGCCATAATTCTCCAAATTTTGCTTTTTTATTATTACAAAGGCATATATTAAGCAAAGTCTTATTTATAAGAATGATAAAGTATTTTTCATTTAAGGGAAATACTTTTTCGGGCAAAAG
>CAZQGE010000029.1:0-16045 GCA_964592815.1 uncultured Bacteroidaceae bacterium
ATTTTTCCATTAGTCTGTTTAGTTTTACTAAACTTTTAGATTATTTTAATAAAACCGATTAAACTTTGGGTAACTTTTAACTAAACTTTTCGGTGTTTATTGTTAATAATCGATACGTACTGACAATAGAAAAAGGCGGTAAACAAATGGAAATTGGAATTAAAATTAAACGCTTGCGACTACAATGCGGGCTTACCCAAGAGGACTTGGCTGACAGATGCGAACTGACAAAAGGATACATTTCTCAGTTGGAAAATGAGCTAACCTCTCCATCCATTCAAACGCTAATTGATATTTTATCTGCTCTTGGAACAACAATTTCAGAATTTTTCAGCGAAGATAAGGACGAACAAGTCGTGTTTACTGAAAATGATTTTTTTGAAAAAGTTGCAGACGACCACAAAATTACTTGGCTTGTTCCAAACAGTCAGAAAAATGAAATGGAACCTATTATGCTTGAAATTATGCCACACAGCGTGCTTAGTCAAGATATGCCACACGAGGGCGAGGAATTTGGATACGTAATTTCGGGCAAAATTGTGCTTCATATCGGCAAAAAAGAATACCGCGCGCAAAAAGGCGACGCATTCTATTACGAAAGCGGTAAAGTACACTTCATTGAAAACAAAACAAAAGATAAAGCGGTGGTGCTTTGGGTATCAAGCCCTCCGACATTTTAACAAAGGGAATAGAGAAATGACAGAAAACGTGATAATCGAACTGAAAAATGTAACCAAAACTTACAATGGCAAAGATGCTGTTAAAAATGCAAGTTTTACCATTAGACAAGGCGAATTTGTAACATTTTTAGGGCCTTCTGGCTGTGGAAAAACTACAACTTTGCGTATGATTGCGGGCTTTGAAATGCCAACAAGCGGAAAAATTATTTTTGAAGGCAAAGATATTACCAAAACTCCGCCACATTTGCGTCCCGTAAACACCGTATTCCAAAAATACGCTTTGTTTCCACATCTCAATGTTTTCAACAACATTGCGTTTGGCCTTAAATTAAAAGTTATACCCAATGGCGTCAAAACCAACAAAAAAGGTGAACAAATCGAACTTTTCCGCAAATACACCAAAGCCGAAATCAAAGAAAGAGTGGATAAAGCATTGAAAATGGTTGACCTTGAAGACTATGGTCACCGTAACGTTTCTTCACTTAGCGGCGGGCAACAACAAAGAGTTGCAATCGCCAGAGCTTTGGTTAACGAACCAAAAGTTTTGTTGTTGGACGAACCACTTGGCGCGCTTGACCTTAAAATGAGAAAAGATATGCAACTCGAACTTATGAGTATGCACGAAAAACTTGGAATTACATTTATCTACGTAACACACGACCAAGAAGAAGCCTTGACAATGTCAGACAAAATCGTTGTTATGCGTTATGGCGAAATTCAACAAATCGCCTCCCCTGAAAAAATCTATGACGAACCTGCAAACGCTTTCGTTGCCGACTTTATTGGAGAGTCAAACATTTTGTCAGGCACGATGATTGAGGACTTTAAGGTTGAGTTTTGCGACCATACTTTTGAATGCGTTGACAAAGGCTTCAAAAATAATGAACCAATCGACGTAATAATTCGCCCAGAAGATTTGAAAATCAAAAAAGTTGACGACAAAAAGACTATGATAACCGCAAAAGTTTTGTCTTCCGTGTTCAAAGGCGACCACTATCAAGTTACATTACTCGCAAATGAAAACGAACTTATTGCGCACGATACTTCAACCTATGACGTTGATGAAGAAGTAGGACTTTACATAAAGCCGTTCGACCTTCACATTATGCACAAAACACGCATTATCAATGATATCAACACCTACATTACTGGTGAAAACAAAGTTGAAATTTGCGGAACAGATTTTGAGTGCATAACCGATTTAGCATCAGGCACACCTGTCAAAGTTTCGATAGACTTTGACGACGTTGAAATCACAGACGACGCTAATGACGGAACAATTTCTGCAACTGTTAGCACCTCAATTTATAAAGGAAGCTACTATCAATGTATTTTGCGTACAGACGATAACTACAACTTCTTTGCTGACACAAACGACGACTGGCTTAAAGGCGACCGAGTAGGAATCAAAATTGCTCCTGAAAAGATTTTAATTGAAGTTCGCCCAGACGATAATTCCGAAGACAATAACAACACCTTTGTAAACGAAGAAGCAAGGGAGGTTCAAGAGTGACAAAACCTACAATAAAAAAGCTGAAACTCACAAAAAAAGTTTTCAGCTATCCATATATAATTTTTATGTTGATTTTTGTAATTTTGCCATTGGTCTTGATTTTAGTCAACGCTTTCCTTGATGCTGACAACAATCTAACTTTGAACAACTTTCAAAAATTCTTCACCTCAAAAAGCAGCTTGATTGTTCTTGGCAATTCGCTTTTTGTTGGAGTTATAACAACTGTAATATGCTTGTTTTTAGGTTATCCATTGGCATATATACTGTCAAAAATGAGCAGTGGAAAAATTATAGTTTTACTCTTTGTTCTGCCTATGTGGATAAACTTTCTTATCCGCACCTTGGCAACAAAAGCAATTTTTATAGCTATGGGCGCAAATCTAGGGATGGGTACGGTTCTTTTTGGAATGGTATATAACTATCTTCCATTTATGATTTTGCCCTTACACACTACCCTAAGTTCAATTGACAAAAGCTACATAGAAGCAGCACAAGATTTGGGAGCAGACCGCTCGACAGTTTTTTTCAAAACTTTGCTACCTCTATCGGTAAGCGGCATAATTTCAGGCATAACAATGGTGTTTATCCCTACAATTTCGACGTTTGCAATATCACAACTTTTGTCAAACGGAAAAATATTCCTGTTTGGTGACGCAATTCAAATGCAATTTGAACAAGGACTTTATGGAGTCGGCTCAATTATGAGCTTGGTTATGTTGGTATTTGTTCTTGTTTCAAACTTCTTAATGTCAAAATTCACAAAATCAAGCAATCTTGGGAGGTCATTATGGTAAAATTCAAAAAAATCTTAGAAAAATCATATTTGTTTATCATACTTGCAATCCTGTATGCTCCATTGATTTTGATTGTAATCTACTCATTCTCAAACAGCTCAAATTTCAATTTCAGCAACGGCTTTTCGTTTGATGCGTACCTTGCAATTTTTAACTCAGACAAATCTCCCGCATTATGGAAAGCAGTTGGAAACACCGTACTTATTGCGACTGTATCCTCATTCTTTGCAACTATTATGGGTACTTTTGCCGCAATCGGTATTTTCAATCTCGGCAGACGTACTCGCAGAGTTGTTGAAAATGTCAACCAATTCCCTATCATTAACAGCGAAATTGTTATGGCTGTTTCAATGATGGTGTTCTTTGTAACTTTTGCATTTCCAGAAGGATATTTGAGATTGATTATTGCTCACATTGCTTTTTGCACTCCATACGTTGTCTTATCCATACTTCCAAAACTTGAAACTATGGACCCGAACATTTATGAAGCTGCGCTTGACTTAGGCGCAAACCCTTTCAAGGCAATGACAAAAGTTATGTTCCCTATCATCACTCCTGGAATTATAAGCGGTTTTGTTTTGGCATTTACTCTTTCACTTGACGACTTCATCATCACACAAATAAACAAAGGCGCGGCTACGGGAATAAACACGCTTTCAACCTACATCTACTCTGATGCCAGAGTTCAAGGTTTAGAGCCGTTCTGGTATGCAGTATTCTCAATTATATTTGTTGGCGTACTTGCAATAATTTTGACCTATAACATTGCGAAAAGCAAAAAAGCTAAGAAGAAAGCTAAGGAGACTGCACAATGAAAAAATTTGTTTTGCTTTTAATATCTGTGCTTTTGATTTCGTTGTGTCTTGTTCCTATGCTTTCAGCTTGCAACAGCGATGGCACAATAGGCGGTTCAACGGCAACTGAAAAGTTGATTGTATACAACTGGGAAGATTATATCAGCACCGACAATCTTGACAATTTCACGGCATATTACAAAGAAAAGACAGGACGCAACCTTGAAGTCGTTTACACAACTTTTGACACCAATGAAACTATGCTCACAAAGGTGCTTAAAAAAGACGCAAACGTTGACTTGATTTGTCCTTCTGAATATGCGGTTGAAAAATTGATGCGCGCTGGAGCTTTGCTTAATATAAAAAACTTGGAAACTGAGCTTGCTCCACAACTTACAGAATATGGCGTAACGTTGGAAAACTCAAAAAACAACATTGAACCAAAAATTACGGAAGCAATTCAAAATACTTTTGGAGCAATGAGCGTTGGTGACAAAACCTTGAATATGAATGACTACATTGTTCCGTATATGTGGGGAACTTTGGGAATTATGTACAACAAAAACGTCGTTACGGAGGCTGATTTGAACGCTGGCTGGGGTATGCTTTGGAACAGAGCAAACAACCCAAAACTTGAAAACAAAATTTTGATGAAGGACAGCATTCGTGACGCCTACGTCGCAGGGGTTATGTATCTTAAGGAATACGATATGTTGCCCGAAAAATATAAAACATATTCCATTGTTCAACTTATAAACTGCACAGAAACTGAATTGCTAAAAGAAGTTGAAAAAGTTTTGACTGAGCAAAGAAGCCATATTTCAGGATATGAAGTCGACTTTGGCAAAGACGATATGTTGAACGAAATTGTTTATGCCGACCTAGCTTGGAGCGGTGACGCTTTGTGGGCTATATCTGAAAGCTACAACAAAGAAACAGACAGCTATTTGCTTGACTACTTCGTTCCAGAAATCGGAAGCAATATTTGGTATGACGGTTGGGTTATTCCAACAACTGTCAAAAACAAACTTGCCGCAACAATGTTCATTGACTATATGTCTATGCCTCAAAGCGCAATTATGAACTCCGATGAAATTGGCTACACTTCTGCCGTTGCAAAAGAAAAAATGAAAAGTGACGCAGAGGTTATAACTTATCTTACTGACGCAGAATATGACATCGATGAATTCTTTGACGATATAAGACGTTACCCTAATTTGGAAGATGCTTCAATTATGTCCAAAATGGGCGTTATGAGTGATTATGGCGCGCACAACGAAGTTGTAGTCCAAATGTGGGAGAGAGTTAAGGCAGGCGGTACAATCCCTTGGGAATTGATTTGGAGCTTGATTGCAATACTTACTTTATGTTCCGTTGTTGCAATTGCTTATTTCTCAAAAGAATGGTTCAAACGTCGTCCAAGAAAGATAAAAATTCAGAAAATTGCATAAACTAACATAAAAGAAAAAAATAAGCTCCGTACATACGGAGCTTATTTAATTTTCAAAAAAATTATATCTAAATTATAAACTTAGCCTTCAAATCTGAAAGCATCTCGCATATTCTTTTTCCAAGCAACGGGTGAACTTTGTACGGCGCAATTTCTGAAAGTGGTTCAAGGACAAATAAGCGATTTTGCATATCTATATGAGGCACGCATAATCTGTTGTCCTGTATAACATCGTCACCGTAAAATAGAATATCAACATCAAGCGTTCTGTTCCCCCAATGAATTTCTCTTTCTCGGTTAGCTTCTTTTTCAATTTTATTGATAAATTCAAGCAACTCAAAAGGGCTCATTAGAGTTTTAAGATTTACCGCGCTGTTGACAAATTCTTGGTCAGCGACTCCGCCATAAGGTTCGGTATGCAATCTTACGCTTTCTACAATATCTTTATTTTTGTCGCATTCGCTTAACCTTTTTATTGCAAAATCTAAATACGCTTCTCTATTGTCCAAATTTGAACCAAGTGACAAATAAACCTCATTCCATTGACGGCGAATGCTCACCGCTACGTAATCAAATTTGCCACTCATAGGCGCGTCAGGCTTTTTTACCGTTACTGTTACACCCGTAAGAAGCGTTAGGTTTTTAAGTAATAATTCAGAAATTCCAACCGCCAACGTTTCGATAAGATTAAAACAGTTTTCTTCTACAAATTTCTTAATCATTTTTTTGGCAATGGCATAACTAACGGTCTTTTCTAAGTCGTCGTTTATGCCCGCTTCATTTATGCTACATTCCATTTCAACTGTAAACAAAAAGCGTTGTGCATTGATTTTTTCTTCCGCATTTACGCCGTGCGTTGCAACAACTTCAAAGTCTTTCAAAATTATCAAATCACTTTCACGCTTACATTCGCAACTCATTTTGCACCTCATTCAAGTTTACTTTCTATTTAGCACCGTTTATTGCCATCATATTTTCTTTTATATCGTGAACTCTTACAAACAAAACCCCGTCACGCACAGCTTTTATTGTGCTTTCAAGCGTTTGTGGCAGTCTGTCAAAAACTTCACCACCAAACATTGACTTTCTTGACGTACCCAACAAAAACGGATATTGTGGAAATTCATCAATCAAAGACCTGTAATTTTTAAGCAACTCAAAATCTTCTTCTTTGCCTTTGTTGAAACCAATTCCGCCATCCAACAAAATCTTATTTTTATCAATTCCGACAGAAAGGCACTTATCTATGGCTTTTGAAAGTCCATATATTTTGTCTGTCATCATATCTGGAAAAGTTGACTTGCGCCTATCGTGCATAATGCAAATTGACGCACCGTATTTTGCAATTGTTTCAGCCATATTGTCATACGCTAAGCACGAAACGTCATTTATCATTTCAGCACCGATTTTTAGGCATTCTTCTGCCACTTCTGGATAAAACGTATCAATCGACACAGGAACGTCAAAATTTTTTTTTATTGTTTCCAAAGCGGTAACAACTCTGCTTATTTCTTCCAAAACACCAACTTGCACGGCGTTAGGACGCGTCGATTGTCCGCCAATATCCAAAATTTCCGCACCGTTTTTTATCATATTTTCGGCGCGAAAAAGCAAATCATCTTTTACTCGGCTAAGCGGATAAAAGCTATCTGGCGTCAAGTTTAAGATTGCCATAATATGCGTGCCGTTTTCAAAAACCTTATTCCCGACTTTCAAGTTATAGTTATAAAATTTTGTCACTTATCTCCACCTATCAACGCAAAAAATTTGTTTTGAAGTGGTTCAGATATATTGCCTCTTACTGCATAACTAAAGGTTTTTGAACCAACTTTTTTTATTCCTCTAACCGTCATACAAGTATGCTCCGCTTCAACGGCAACAATCACTCCTTTTGGTTGCAAGTTTTCATAAATACTGTCCGCAATTTGTCCGTTCAACTTTTCTTGAAGTTGCAAACGCTTTGCAAAAACCTCAACCGTACGCGCAAGTTTTGATAACCCTACAACTTTTTCATTTGGGACGTAACCAATATGAACTTTGCCAAAAAAAGGCATAAGATGATGCTCGCAAGTGCTTGAAAACGTTATATCTTTCTCTAGAACAAAATCGCTTCCACTCGCCTTAAAAACTTTTGCCAAATGTTCGGACGCATCTTCATTGTAGCCTTTTGTTAATTCTTCAAACATTCTTGCAACTCTTTCAGGAGTTTCAATCAATCCTTCTCTTTTTGGGTCTTCTCCAACAGCTTCCAAAATCATTTGGACTGCTATCTCAATTTTTTCTTTATCTACTTGCATTTCTATCTCCTAAGCCTTCAAACAAGGTCAACGAACCGCAAAGAACAACCACGTCGTTTGTTTCAAAGCCTTTTTTTATTGCGCCCTTAATACTGTCCGACACTTCAGCGTTTGAGCATATTTTTTCAATCTTTTCTTTCAACAGCATCTTATCCAACGCTCTTGGTGAAGGCGGTGTTACTGTGTAAACCTCATTTGCAAGCGGACACAAAATTTTGACTATTCCGTCAACGTCCTTATCGCTTAAAATACCAAGAACCAAACAAACTCTTTTATCTGAAAAATATTCTTTTATTCCGTCAGCAAGCGTTTTTGCACCGTGAGGATTATGAGAACCGTCAAAAACCAAAACTTTGCTTTCAGGAACACTTATTCCAAATTTTTCATTTGCATCTTTGACAATTTCCAACCTACCGTGCCACTCCGTTTCTTTCAAGCCCTTTTGAATTGCGTAATTTGGAATATCCCAACAGCACCTGCAAAGCGATTTTACCGCACAAATTGCAAGGCTTGCATTTTCAATTTGGTGTTTTCCAAGCATAGAGATTTCATATTCTCTGCCTTCATATCTAAACTTTTGTCCTTCAATATCGCCACTTATAAATTCAGGCTTTTCGGCAACAATTACCATATTGCTTATTGGCAACTTTTCGCCATTAACTAATTTGTAGGGGTGTTTTAATTCTTGCATAATTTCATAGTTTTGATTTACAGTAACAATAATTTCGTGGCTTATGGCTGCCTTTTCGGCGGCAATTTCTGAAAGTGTATTCCCCAAAAGTCCGCAATGGTCAAGCCCTATTGGAGTGATAACAGCAAGTTCTTTGTTGTAAATTACGTTTGTTGCGTCCCAACGCCCCCCAAGCCCTGTTTCCAACACACACACATCGCATTGTTCCGCATAAAAACAAAGAAAGGCAACCGCTGTTTCAATTTCAAAAGCAGTAGGTGAAAATTTTTGTTCAATTTGAAAATCTTTTCTTCTTTTTTGTTCCTTTTCAATAGCGTCTTTAACCGTTGTGAGATATAACGCTACTTCCTCGTCGGAAATAGGTTGCCCTGCAATCAAAAACCTTTCGTTGTAGTCAAAAACAGACGGCGAGTTGTAAGTGCCAACCTTATAACCTGCGCACCTTAAAATCGACGTTATATATGCCGAAACAGACCCTTTTCCGTTTGTCCCTGCAATGTGGATAAATCGCAGTTCACGATCGGGTTCACCCAAAAGAATAAGAAGTTCACGCATTCTTTCAATGCCAAAATCCGAGCCTGCTCGCTCAATATTTTTGATATAATCGATTGCCTCTTTATAAATCAAAAAAGCACCTCCTAGGAAGCACTTCAAAAAAGTGAAGCGGGAGTGAATTATGCACCGCAAGAAATTCTTTTCGTCCGTTGGCACCCCCCGTCCAAATCGGCACTTAACGCGCAAAATTCTACTACTTCCAAAAGTATGGGGTTAAATTAACAATATAATACCATTTTTGTTTTTTTTTAGCAAGCGCATACAACATTTATGCAAATTTGAAAAAATAATCACCAAATTTGCTAATTACTGCTTAAAAATATAGCCATTTTTTCAACATAAAATGGTTTTTGACTTGTAAATACACAGTTTATAATATAAAATGTTATTATTCTATTTTGGAGAGTGGATTATGTTTTTTCAAACGATGTCGGCAGCCTTCAACCTTAACAGTCCAATAATTTACATATTATACGGAATTTTAGTTGCTTTTGTTGTTGCCGAATCTCTTTACTATTTGATAACTTCTCTTAAACGCGCCAAGAAAATTGGTATGGATATGAACAAGTTAAAAAGCGTCATCACGACGTCTATAACTTTTTCAATATTGCCCGCTATCGGAATTACCATAGGCATTGTTACGCTTGTCGGCGCATTAGGAATTGCATTCCCGTCAATAAGGCTTTCAGTTATCGGCTCAATTCAGTATGAAACACAGATGGCTCAAGGCGTCGCTGACTTTTTAACAGGTGTCAAAGGCGATGGTTTAAGCAAACTTATTGCAAACGGCGTAACTGCAAAAGACTTTGTTACAATGGCGTCGGTTATGACAGTTGCAATTATGTCTGGCCCAATTATATGCTTGTTTTTATATAAGCGTTTGCAACCAAAAATGGCTATGCTCGGCACAAAATCAGGAAGCGCAGACGGAAAACTTAATTTGAGTGAATTGCTGTTTGCCGTAGTCTTTATCGGAATGGTTTTGGGCTATTTGGGTATGAGTGTCGCAACCTTTGTTGGCGCGCCTAAAACTATTGCGGGATACTACAACTTTATTGCCGTTATAGTAGCGGCGTCTTGTATGTATTTTTTCGAGTTTCTAATAAACAAGTGCAACCAAAAGTGGTTGGATAACTTCTCCACCGCGTTTGCAATGATTATAGCTATGGTCGTTGTTGGCGTCATAAGTTACTGCACGGGGGTATATAAAATATGAAAAAGAAAGTTAATATTGCAAAAGACAGTTTTGAATATAGAAATCTCCGTTTACACAATATTGGCAAAATTTGGATATTTTTTGCTTTATTGTTGATTACAGCCGTGCCTGTTGCCTGTGGAATTTATTTTCAAACCGCTCCAGATTGGAACGTATTTGCCGACGGTGGCGTAATTATGCTTATCATTATGAACTTGCTTGCTGGCGCGGGTGAAGTTGTTGCCTACGCGCCTGTTATCGGCACAAACGGCGCATATCTTGCATTTGTTACGGGCAATTTGTCAAACCTCAAAATTCCGTGCGTGGTAAAAGCTCAAGAAATTATGGGCACAAAAATAGGCACAGAAGAAAACGAAATTGTATCTACAATCGCAATAGCCGTCAGCTCTTTGGTAACGGTTTTAATTATCGGCATCGGCGTCCTTTGTCTGGCGTTTTCAGGGCTTCAAGAATTTGTAGATAACAACAAGTTTTTGACACCTGCATTCGGTTGTGTCGTTTACGCTTTGTTTGGTTCATTGGGTGGCAAGTACATTGTCAAAAATCCAAAATTGTCAATATTCCCTGCCATTGTAGTCGTTATAATTTCTGTTGTTGCCGTGCTTATATCAGGCAAAAACATTGGCACTCCTACTCTGTTTATTGGCATCATAGTATGCTTGCTTTTTGCAATTTTCCAAGTTATAAGAGAAAAGAAAAAACTTGCAAAAAAGGAAGAATTGAAACGTTTGGAAGCTATTGCAGCAGGTATGAGCTATGAAGAAGTTTTAAGAATTGACGCCGTCAACAAACAACTTGAAAACAATAAAAAGAACAAATGATTGCTTTCCCCAATCAAAATTGTGATTAAACATTTTAGCAAAGATTACTTATGTTTTAGCGGAACTTAATTGTTTTTTAGCAAAATATAGTATAAATTGCAAAACTAAATAATGTAAAATGCAAAACTAAAAGCCACAAGAGATTGTGGCTTTTTTGTAAAATAATTCAAATTATAAATTGCTTTATGGCTTAACTTTTATAACTTTTTTATAACTTATAGGCAGTTTCGCTTTATGTCATTTAATTCAAATCAACTTATGCGTTAATTAAACGCCAAATTTTTCCTCTTAAAATCATCATAATAAGGTCAACCAACCATATAATGTTGAAGCCAAAGAATATACGAATTAAACCAGCAACAATTTTGCCTTCTGAAAACCTTGTAGCAATACCCAATATCCAAGCTGTAACTGGGATAATTGCTAAAATGATGCTTAGAACACGATTAAGTCCAAAATAATCTTTTCTGCTACCTTTTGCCATTTTTTTACCTCCGTATGCTTCCATATAATTTATGGATTTGCATATCATTTTTTAGTATTATACTATTATATTTTTCAAATTTCAAGAACGTTTGAAAATCAATTTAGGCGTTCTAGCCGCTTGAACTTCATTAGGACGGGAAATTGGTGCTTTATACGGTGTGTTTTTGAGGCTGTCAGGTGATTCCAACGCAACTTGATATAGATTTTTCATAATCTTAACCGTTTTGTCCAATGTCTCTTTGCTTTCAGTTTCAGTTGGTTCAAACATCAACGCTTCATCAACAATCAACGGAAAATACATTGTTGGTGGGTGTATTCCTCCATCAATCATTCCTTTTGCAATATCCAATGCAGATACCCCACATTTCTCTTTTAAGTCGTGGACAGAAACAACAAACTCGTGCATACAAAAACCCTTTCCTTGTGGCGGAAAATAATTTGCAATTTGTTTTCTAAGATAGTTTGCATTAAGCACAGCATTGCCGCTTGCTTCTTTAAGACCGTCTCCGCCCAAAGTCAAAATGTACGCCAATGCCTTGATATAAACTCCAAAATTGCCATAGTATGCTCCAACTTTGCCAATGGTTTGTTTTGGCTTTTCATAGCGATATTCACCGTCTTTGAGAATTGTTATAGGATACGGCAAAAAGTCTGCCAAAAACGATTTGCAACACACAGGACCCGAGCCTGGTCCGCCTCCACCGTGCGGAGTAGAAAAAGTTTTGTGCAAGTTTAAGTGACAAACGTCAAAGCCCATATCACCTGGACGCACGTAACCCATAATAGCGTTCAAGTTTGCTCCGTCGTAATAAAGCAAACCCCCAACTTTGTGAATTATGTTGGCTATTTTGCGTATATTTTTTTCAAACATACCTAGCGTATTAGGATTTGTAAGCATCAGACAAGCCGTATCGTCGCCAGCAAGTCGCTCCAAATCTTCAAGGTCAACGCCATCGTTTATGTCCGATTTTACGTTGACAACCTCAAACCCCGCCATTGTAGCTGACGCAGGGTTCGTGCCGTGCGCGCTTGACGGAATAAGCACTTTTGTACGTTTCAAATCACCTTTTGTGAGATGATATTTTTTTATCAACAACAACCCCGTATACTCTCCGTGAGCCCCAGCCGACGGCAAAAGCGTCGTTGCGTCCATTCCTGTAATTTTGTTCAACGCCTCACTTAACAGCCCGCATACGTTCATACTCCCCTTAGCATCTGCTTGCGAGATGGACGGGTGAACATTCAAAAATCCGTCAAGTCCTGCTATCGACTCATTGAGTTTCGGGTTATACTTCATTGTGCAAGAGCCAAGCGGATAAAAACCGTTATCAACGCCAAAAGCACGACGTGATAAAGCCATATAATGTCTAACTAGGTCAATCTCGCTCAATTCTGGTAACATTGGTTTTTCTCTAATTTCAGATTGGTCAAAATAATATTTTTTAACTTCCAATTGCTTGAAAGTTACGGCGCGATTGTCTGGTTTTGAAATTTCAAAAACTGTTTTCATAATACGCTCCTAACGGTTTCAACAACCAAATCCATATATTTTTTTGTTACATTTTCAGTACAGCACCATAAAATACGGTCACTATCAAGCACAATACCGCCAAGAATTTTACGCAATGACAAAGCTTCATAAATTTTTTGCGCCTTGAATGGAGTTACCGTAACGAATTCGTGAAAAAATTTACCGTTGAAAGCAAGTTTTGCACCTGCTTTTACTAATTCGTCAGCCAAATAGTGAGCATTTGAGGCGCAAATTTCAGCAACTTCTTTAAGTCCGACTGCTCCAACTGCACTAAGATACATTCCTGCAATAAGTGCGCATAGTGAATGGTTTGAGCAAATGTTTGAGGACGCTTTTTCACGGCGAATATGTTGCTCACGTGCTTGCAAAGTCAAAACGTACGCCTTTTGTCCTTTGTCCGTAACTGTTTCGCCAACAATTCGCCCTGGCAAACGTCGCATATATTGTTCTCTTGTTGCCATAAAACCTAAATATGGTCCGCCAAAATTCATTGGAAGTCCTAAGGGCTGTCCATCACCAACAACTACGTCAGCTCCAAATTCGGACGGCGGTTTAAGCATACCCAAACTTATTGGATTTACGCCAACAACCGCTTTTGCATTAAGTTGGTGCGCCCGTTCAATGATATTTTTTGAATTTTCAAGCAAGCCGTAATAGTTGGGTGTTTCATAATATACTGCAAAAATATCGCCAACATTATCGGGAATAATTGCATTCCCTTTGTCCGCTTTGACAATTTCAAGCTGAATATCCCTAGCCCAAAGATATGTTTTTAGCGTTGCAAGTGTGTCGGGGTTTATGTTGTCAAAAGTCAAAACTTTCTTGCCTTTTTCCGCAAACATAAGCACGCCCTCAGCCGCCGCCGTCGCCCCAGAATAGTGAGATGCGTTGCTGACGTCCATACCTGTAAGCGAACATATCATTGTTTGATATTCAAAAATCGCTTGCAAAATGCCTTGCGAAATTTCAGCTTGATACGGCGTGTATGCCGTAACAAACTCGTTTCTAATCTGCAAGTTTTTTACGACGGACGGAATATAGTGGTTATAGCTTCCACCGCCTGCCAAAATGCAGTTATACACCTTATTTTGCCTAGATAAACTAAGAAAGAACTCAAAAACTTCTTGCTCGGAAAGTCCGTCAGGTAAAAGTTGTTTGGCGCATATCAATTCTTCGGGAACGTCACAATAAAGCGCATCTATGCTGTCAACACCCAATGCTTTAAGCATAGCCTCTCTATCCGAGGCGTTATTTGAAAGATAATTTGACATTTTATTTCACCATAGAATTATATTCTTCCTCGGTCATAAGTCCGTTAGGAAGTCCGTCAATTTGAATTTCACAAATCCAAGCGCTAAGCGCGTTTTCATTGATTTTTTCAGGATTATTTTCTAACACGTCATTAACGGCTACAATTTTTCCGCTCACGGGTGCGTTGATTTCTGAAACTGCTTTAACAGACTCCACCTCGCACATATTCTCACCCTCTTTTACTTGCGCCCCCAAAGAAGGCAACTCAACGTAAACGATATCACCCAATTCCTCGGCAGCATATATTGAAATTCCAACTTTTGCCGTGTTTCCCGAAATTTCAGCCCATTCGTGGGTTTTGGTATATTTTTTCATAACTTCTCCTTCGGGTTTCCCCTAACTTATATTTTTTATTTAACACATTTATAAAAAGGCAATTTAACAATTTCTATATCCAACAACTTGCCTCTGACGTCAGCAGTCAACTTACTGTTTTCATAGCCTTTTTTTAGCCTTATCATACAAATTGCCTTTTGTAAAGTTGGCGAAAAATTGCCAGACGTAACAATTCCTACTTCAAGTCCGTCCGCATACACTTTGCAACTTTCTCTGACAATACCCCTAGACGTAACCTCTGCACCTAACCTTTCGTACTCAGGCAAATGATTTTGCAAGTATTTTTTGCCAATAAAGTCTGCTTTGCTCATTTTAATTGCAAAATTTAAGCCAGTTTCATCAATAGAGAAATCATCATTAAGCTCGTGTCCGTACAAAGGCATACCGCCCTCTAAACGCAACGTATCTCTTGCGCCCAATCCACAAGGAACAACTCCGAATTTTTCGCCTGCTTTAAGTAAAATATCGTAAAGCGCAACGGCGTCCGTCGTCTTACAGTAAAATTCAAAGCCATCTTCAGCAGTATAGCCTGTGCGTGACACAGTTGTTAAAATTCCGCCTACGTTTACGTTTGATTTGAAAGTGTAATACTTTTCAGGTATCAAATGTTTGGCAACAAGAACTTCAAGAATAGCTTGACTTTTTGGACCTTGCAACGCAATCTGCGCAATAAACTCAGACTTATTTTCAAACAGCACTTCTTTATCCGTCAAATTGGACAGCACCCACTTTTCGTCTTTTTGAACGTTTGCACCGTTGACAACCAGGCAAAACAAGTTTTGATTTTCTCTATGAACAAGCACGTCGTCAACTGCTCCGCCCTTGTAATTTGTGAGCAATGAATACTTAATTTGACCGTCGTACATATTTGTTATATCGTTGCTTAGCAGTCGATTGAGTGCAGTTTCAGCCCCTCTGCCACTAAAATAGAACTCGCCCATATGAGAAACGTCAAAAAGTCCAGCGTTATTTCTGACGGCATTGTGTTCGGCTATAACCGACGTATATTGAACAGGCAGTTCAAAGCCTGCAAACTCAACAATTTTGCCACCCAACTCCAAATGCTTTGAATAAAGCGGTGTGCGTTTTGCCATATTACACCTCACATTCCTTTATTTTTTCTATCATCTCTAAAAGCAATATTTTTACGTTTTCAATTTTTTCTTCTTTAAGTGTGCCACAAATTTTTTCGCCTACCATAAGTCTTTCAAGTTTTTCTGAGTAGAAAGAGTCTATGTCGTCGGAATAAACTTTAATCCAATTTATTTGGTTTTTTTCAATTTTACATTTTGCGCTTACAAGCCTTTTATCTGCACATACGTCCACAACAAAGTCGGACTTCTTTTCTATGCCTAATATCCACTCTTTGTCTGCAAAAAACTGTCTATATTCATTCAATTCTTCAAGTTTTTCGGGCTGAATTTCATCCGCGTCAACGCTTATGCCATAATGCTCAAAAAAGGAATTTACAATTTTTTCAGCCACCACGTTAACTTCAACTTTTCTACCTAATAATTTTGAAATTGAAGTTACACGGCTTTGAACGCTTTTCACTCCCTTTGAGCTTAAT
>CAZQGE010000030.1:0-15485 GCA_964592815.1 uncultured Bacteroidaceae bacterium
ATGTATAATATCGTATCCTGGGGGATAGGTTTTTTACGCATTATCCAGCTTGAAATCGGTTTGACAATATTATATTTATCCTTAAAATATATATTGTAGTTAAAAATACTATTTTAAGGATATAGATATGGATAAAAATTCACTTTGGGAAAAGGCAGTCAATTTTCACGGTCACGTATGCCCTGGTTTGACTGTTGGTTTTAAGGCAGTTGAATGGATACTTAACAACTGCGATGAAGCATTTTCACCTGACGAACAAATTGTATTGGTTACCGAAAACGATACTTGCGCGGTTGATGCTGTGCAAGCGATTTTAGGCTGTACTTTTGGGAAAGGAAATCTTGTGTACGTTCAAAACGGCAAGATGGCTTTCAACTTTTATTTTAGAAAAAGCGGTAAAAGCGTAAGACTTTATTTTAGTGCCGAAAATACAAATAATGTGGACAGAGAAAACTGGCAAAAATATTTGTATGAAGCAGACAGCAACGGCCTGTTTGACATTTCTGTTCCAAAAATTAAATGTCCTGAAAAAGCTAGACTTTTTCAGTCTGTAAAATGTGAAAAGTGCGGGGAGAGAGTCCGTGAAGATAAAATCCGTTTAGAAAACGGAAAAAAATTATGTTTGGAGTGCTTTAATGAATATGACAGATAGTAAAAAATTTATCAAATTAGTTTTTGTTGTAATGTTACTTTGCACAGTGATGGTGCTTCCCATCATTTTGTCCGCTTGCAATGGCGGAGGTAACAATTTTTCAGGTGAAACACAAAGTGTCACCGACCTTTATGGCAACCAAGTTACTGTGCCAAAAACTGTAAACAAAATTATATGCCTTGGTTCTGGTACACTTAGAATGATTACGTATGCGGGCGCACAGGATAAAGTCGTTGGTGTTGAAAATATAGAAAAAGCCAGCAAAACTCAATTTAATTCAATAATCGGCAAGCCTTATACTTATGCAAACAAAGATTTGTTTGACAGTTTGCCAAGTGTTGGACAAGGTGGCGGAAAAAATAAAACCCCTGACAAAGAGAAAATTTTGCAGTTGATGCCAGACGTGATATTTTGTTCGTACGATAAAGGGAATTTTGATAAATTAAAACAAGACTTGAATAATTTAATTCCTATTATTTACGTAAGTTTTGATACAAACATTATCAATGCAACAACTCAAAGCAACATTGAAAAATGCTTTGATATTATCGGCAAAGTTATGAACAAAGAAACACGTTGTAATGAGGTTGTCAAAAAAATTAAAAGCGTTTTCAGCGACTTGAATGATAAAACAAAAAATATTCCCGAAGCAGAAAAGCCTGTTTCATACGTTGGCGGAATTTCTTATAGCGGAGCGCACGAGTTGTCTTATACTTATGCAAATTATACGGTTTTGACTGCAATAAACACAAAAAGCGTTGCGGATATGGCAGAAGGCAACACCGCTTTTAAGCAAGAAGGCTCATATAAAATCGACTTAGAGTTTGTTATCAACAAAAATCCAAAATACATTTTTGTTGACAAAGCCAATTTGAATTTGGTAAATCAAGAGTATAATAATAAAAAGGCTGCGCTTGATAATGTTGACGCCATTCAAAATGGCAATGTTTTTGGAACAATATCGTATAACTTATATTCAACAAACATTGAGCTTGCGCTTGCAACCTCTTATTATCTTGGCAAAATACTTTATCCCACTCAATTTAACGACGTAAACATTGACACTAAAACCGATGAATTATTAGAGTTTTTTGTGGGTAAAAAAATATATGAAGTTATGAAAGACAACAATATGTTTTTCAGCAAAGTAACGTTAGGATGAAAAAGAACTTAACAACCAATTATGTTGAAGCATATAAAAAAATGCTTGTCAAAAAGGGGATATATCTTATTCTCCTTTTTGTGCTTTTAATTGCGACGTTTATATTATCGGTATCATTAGGCTCAACAAAAATGACGTTTCAAGAAGTTTTCAAAACACTTTTCGGCGGTGGCGACAAAGTTTCCAACGCGATAATGTTTAACCTTAGAATTCCTAGGGCTATGGCAGCGTTGATAGTTGGAGCGGGGTTGTCTATTGCGGGTTGCATAATGCAGTCGGTTTTAAGAAATCCTCTTGCGTCGTCTTCAACATTGGGCGTATCACAAGGCGCGTCTTTTGGCGCTGCAATGGGAATTTTGGCATTAGGAAGCGGAAGCGGTGCGACAGCCACCGTTATGTCTGGGATAAATAACCCTTATCTTATAACTATATTCGCATTTTTAGGAAGCATAAGTTCAGTTGCAGTAATTTTGTTGCTGTCGCGTTTCAAAAAGCTAAAACCGTCGTCAATGATTTTGGTTGGTGTTGCGCTTAGTTCTTTGTTTTCAGGCGGTCTTGCTTTAATTCAATATTTTGCCAGCGAAACCGCAATGGCATCAATAGTCTTTTGGACGTTTGGTGATTTGGGCAGAGTTGGTTGGAAAGAAATTATAATTCTTTGTGTAGTGTTTGCTTTGGCTTTTATTTTCTTCATATTTAACAGTTGGAAATATAATGCCATTGATAACGGAAGCGATATGGCAAAAAGTTTGGGCGTTAGGGTAGAAACCCTTACTATTGTTTCAATGGTCGTCGCAGCTTTGCTTGCGGGGGCGTCTGTGGCATTTGTTGGTATCATAAATTTTATTGGTCTAGTTGCTCCACATATTGCAAGACGTATTGTCGGAAATGACCATAGGTTCTTAATTCCTGCGTCTGCGCTTATTGGCGCAATGATTTTGTTGCTCGCAGATTTGAGCGCAAGAATGATAATTTCCCCAGTAATTTTGCCTATTGGCGCAATAACCTCATTTTTAGGCGCGCCACTATTCTTATATCTTATTTTTAGGGAGAAAGCGCAATGATGCTCAAAGTGGAAAACTTGGTTTTTAAGTACGGAAAAAACGAAGTTCTAAACAATATAAATTTTGAAATTGGCGAAGGTGATGCCGTTGCCATTCTTGGCAACAATGGAGTGGGCAAAAGTTCGCTTATTAAGTGCCTTAACAAAATAATTTCTCCCGTTTCAGGAACTGTTTATTTGAACGGACAAAATATAAAAAAGATTTCAAGAAGTGAAATTGCAAAAGAAATAGCGTATGTCGCCCAACTCGGAGAATTGTCACCAACAACGGTTTTTGATACTGTTATGTTGGGACGTATGCCTTATGTAAAAATCAATCCTTCAAAAAATGATTACAAGATTGTGGAAGATATATTAAAAAAAATACAAATTGAAGATTTGTCATTTCGCTTGCTTACGCAACTTTCTGGCGGTCAAGTCCAAAAAGTTATGCTTGCGCGCGCTTTGGCACAAGAACCCAAAATTTTAATTCTTGACGAACCAACAAACAATTTGGATATGAAAAGTCAACATAATCTTTTGTCGCTTGTAAAATCTATTGTTGACGAGCAAGACATTTGTGTTATTGAAGTTTTGCACGACTTGAATTTGGCAATGAGATATTGCAATAAATTTTTGTTTTTGAAGGATAAAACTATTTACAGTTTTGACAAAAAAGAAGACATTACAACACAGACCATAAAAGACGTATTTGACATAAACGTTGACATTCAAGAAATTAGAGGACATAAAACAGCCATATTCATAGAAAATTTTGTTAATGATGGAGAGGAAGAAAATGAAAAATTTTAGTTTTCAACCGATAGGACAAATAAATTCACAATATTCGGAAAAAAGCGGAGTTCCAAAACAAGGTGAGATTAGGGCAAAAAACTTATCTGAACTTATAATTTTCGATGAATTTTTGGAAGGTGCAAGCGATATAAAGTGCGGAGAACATTATTTGATTCTTTTCTTGTTTGATAGGTCTGAAAACTATGAATTGCGTCAGCATCCTTTTGGCAACAAAGAATTGGAAATTAAAGGTGTGTTTTCAACCCGTTCGCCGTATAGACCTAACTTTATTGGAATTACAGAAGTTGAGATTTCAAAAGTTAATGGTAACAGTTTTGAGTTTTTTGGCGGAGATATGTTGAATGGAACTCCTGTGCTTGACGTTAAACCTGTGTTAAAATTGAAATTGTGATTTCGTGTTAAAGCAATATTATTTAGCCACCAAATTATTGTTCAAATAAAGAAAAAAGAAACCCCCGCATCGCCGTGTGATGAGCATTTTTAAACCTGCACTTTGGCAGGGTGGGTTTTCGACTGTCGCAAACTTCTGTCTTCCACTAAAAATTTGAGGCTTGACATAATTTTAACGAACCCGTCGTCCCGTATAAAAATCGTGGTTCAAAATAGAACACCATCACGTACGTAGCAGGAATTTCTCGGTACTGTTATTATATCACCTTAAATTTTAGTTTTCAATACGGAAAATTAGGAAATTATTGTAAGAAAATTTTAAGAGCTATAATAACGGTCAATTTAATTGATAAAAAACAGAAAAAGTAGTAAAATTATTTAGCTATGAAAAGAAAGATAATTGACGTACATTCACACATATATCCCGATAAAATTGCGTCTAAAGCCGCAAAAAACATTGGTGATTTTTATGAAATTCCTATGGATAACGATGGCACTTTGAAACAAATGCTTGAAAAAGCTGACAACTTTGACGTTAAAAAATTTGTTATAAATTCAGTTGCTACTTCTTGGACGCAAGTGGAAAAAATAAATAATTTTATGATTGGTTTTGTTTCAGATTCTCGTTTTGCACCTCTCGCAACGTTACACCCTGATATGGAAAAACAACATATAATTGATGAAATTCAAAGAATAACCGCTCTGGGGCTTAATGGCTTGAAATTGCACCCCGATTGTCAGGCTTTTCAGTTGAACGGTAAAAAAGCAAGAATTTTATTTGACGCATTAGGTGAATTCAAAAAGCCTATTTTGGTGCATACGGGTGACAAACGTCACGATTTTTCACACCCGTCTTTTATGGTGGATATTGCAAAAGATTACCCTCATTTGAATTTTATTGCAGCGCATTTTGGAGGTTGGTCAGAGTGGGACCAACTTATGAAATATAAGGGGCTTAACAACGTTTATTTTGACACTTCTTCAACTCTTGCATTTTTGGATAAACACATTGCTAAGGTGTCAATTTTAAGCATTGGTATAGAAAAATTTATGTTCGGCACAGATTATCCTATGTGGGATATGGCTGACGAAGTTGAGCGTGTTTTGAACTTGGAATTGGGCGAAGAAAACAATCAAGCTATATTTTATAAAAACGCAAACAAGTTTTTTAATTTTAATGTTGATTAAACTTGAATTGGTTATTGCTTTTTTTGAACAAATTAGGCTTGATTTATGATGTATATATGTTAAAATTATATAAAAAGCTAGAGAGGAAATTATGAAACATTCAATAAAACTCAACCAAACTGCAAAAGTTTGGATTTCTATCGCGCTGTTTTGTGTTATTTTTGGCACAATTATCGCGCTTGCATCGGTTTTCGATTATCAAATTAGTCAGCTGTTGACAAAAAACTCTTTGAAACCTGGCGCATATCTTGCAACCGATTTCTTTGGCGTTTTTGGTGAAATGATAGGTTCTGTTCCTGTGTTTTTGCTTATTGGTTTTTGCATTGCAGTTACTTTTTGGTACTGCGAAAAAGTTTGGAAATTGAAACCGATTAAGCATATAGCCGCAGTTGTTTTGTTTGTGTTAGGCGTTGTAGCATTTTGGTTTTTCTTCAAAGATACATCAAAATATATTCTTGAACACGCTGGCAATGAAGCCTTCAAAAACAACCCTGCCTTTATTTGTGCTATGATTGTGTTTGCTTTGGCTTTGAATTTCTCTGTTGTTTTTGCAACAAAACACTTTTCAGAAGAAACTCTTAAAAAACTTATGAAGTTTGTTATAGCAGCAGCTATTGGAGTAATCGTTGCAAACTTGATTGTAGCAATCGTAAAAGACCCTGTTGGTCGTATGAGATATAGAGCAATCAATTATGCTGAAGGTGAAAGCATTATGGCATTAGTTTCAGGCTATACGCCTTGGTATGTATTCAATGGGCAACCTAGCGACGCCATAATTGCATTGTTCCCAGCAGATGATGCGTTCAAATCTTTCCCGTCAGGGCATACTTGCGCCGCGGGTATGACTTATGCGTTGATTATGCTTCCGTCTTTGTTCAAGTTCAAAAATAAGGGCGCAACTATTGCTTGCTGGGCTGTTCCGGTAGCATTCACGGGTTTGGTTGCCATAAGCCGTATTGTTTGCGGAGCGCACTTTATGTCTGATGTTACATTTGGTGGAAGTATAGCGTTTTTATCTATGCTTTTAGGCAGAGAAATTGTTATCGAAAAGGGTCGCAATATCAAGGCAATGTTTGGCATCAAAGTTCAAGATGAAGTTGTAGAAACTTCTGATTTTGAAGGTATAACTGTATAATTAGGAATAAAACACCAATATTGTTAGGTAAATATTATTGCAATTTGTAAAAAGTGTGCTATAATCACAAAGCAAATTGCATTTGCTGGTGTGGCTCAGTCGGTAGAGCAGCTGATTCGTAATCAGCAGGTCGGCGGTCCGAATCCGCCCACCAGCTCCAAAGCACTCACGTTGTGGGTGCTTTTTTATATTGCTTTTTCTGCATTATAATATCTATATACGTATTTCGTTATAAATAACATAAACATATATTTCCCGCAATATCGCAATAATTTTTTCAAAATTTTTTAATTTATGTCCAAAATATCTTGACATTTGGCAAATACGGTTATATATTGTTAGCAGTCAATGAAATCGAGTGCTAGCAAAGTAGATTTTATGAGGTGAAACATGAGCAAGGAGTTAAGCGAAAGAAAAAAGATAATATTACACGCATTGGTTGATTCGTATATTACGACTGGACAACCTGTTTCAAGCGCGGATATTCAAAAAAGTTATCTTTCTGACGTCAGTTCAGCCACAATTAGGGCAGAACTTAGCGCACTTGAAGCGTTAGGATATATTGAACAACCACACACGTCAGCTGGAAGAGTGCCGCTTAAACCTGCTTATAAGTTTTATGTAAGTGAGTTAAAAGGCGGGGTAGGCGGTATGCTTACAGATGCTGAAACTGCATTTATTAGACGTGAGTTTACAAAAAAACTGACTGACGTTGAGGATATATCTAAGCAAGCTGCAAAAATTATAAGCGACGTAACAAACTATACTTCATTTTGTGTCGAAAAAATAAATTGCGAAAGCATAGAAATTGAAGAAATACAGTTAGTACCTCTGAAAAAAGGTAAAGTAGTCGTTTTGATTATTACAGACAAAGGTATGCTTGCAAATAAGGCTATCGACGTTGAAGAAAACGTAAAAAGCGAATACATTCAAACTGCAAATTCAGTCTTGAACAAAGTTTTTTCGGGCAAACATATATCTGAAATTAGAGATATTGAAGCGTATATTGATGAGGAAATAAAGGGCTTCAGAAATATTTTTGATGAAGTTTTGGACATCATTAAGACATATATGGTTGAACATAGTGAAGATAACGTAGTTGTTGAAGGTGCGCTCAAAATGCTTGATTACCCAGAATATAACAACGTTGACGACGCCAAAAACTTTCTTTCTGTTATATCAAACAAAGATAGTGTTGTTGACATATTGGCGTCTGAAGAAGAAAGCATTGAGTTTTCAATCAAAATTGGAAAGGAAGACAGCGGTGTTGACAAATGCGCCATAATTACCGCCTCGTATAAAGTTGGCGACCAAATAAGAGGGCAGGCGGGCGTTATTGGCCCTGAACGTATGGATTATAAAAAAGTTCTTAACGTGCTTGACTACGTAAAGAAAGCAATGGCTAGCGTTATTGACAGCGGTCATCAAAATAGACTTGAAGGAAAAAACAATAATGAGGACAACAAATAGAATGAAAGATAAAAATGAAAAAGAAGAAAAAACTTGCGAAGTAAAGGACCAAGCAAAAAAACAAAACGACACCGAGTCAAAGTATATTGACACTTCCAAGGAACTCGACCGTGAAGCAATGACTGACGATGAATATATTGAAGGTTTGGAAGAAAAAGTTGGGTTGCTTATGCAAGAGACAGTTGTATGCAGACAACTTACGCAAAGAATACAAGCAGACTTTGACAACTATCGCAAAAGAAATCAATCACTAAGCGAAGAAATGAAACAACTTGGAATTTCTTTGGTTGTTGAAAAAATGTTGACTGTGCTCGATAATTGTGACCTTGCAAGAAAGTATTTGAAAGACCAAGCCGCGCTTACAGGTTTCAATATGATGGAAACGCAAATAGTTTCTGCCTTAGAAGGGTTTGGGCTTAAAGAGATTGAATCAAACGACAAAGAATTTGATGCGAAACTTATGAACGCTTTAGAGCGCGAAAAAGCAGAAGGCAAAGAAGGAATGGTTTTGGAAGTTCAATCAAAGGGATACACGTTGAATGGAAAATTGATACGTCCGTCAGGCGTTAAAGTAGGTTTCTAAGAACAACAGTTCTTAAGACATAAATTATAAAAATTTTAGATTGCAGAAATGCAAAAGGAGTAAATAATATGGGAAAAATAATTGGTATTGACCTTGGAACAACAAACTCATGTGTTGCTGTTATGGAAGGCGGTAAGGCAGTAGTTATTCCTAATGCCGAAGGTATGAGAACCACTCCGTCGGTGGTTGCTTTCACAAAAGATGGTGAAAGATTGGTTGGTGAAATCGCAAAAAGACAAGCGGTTGCAAACCCTGAACACACTATAACTTCAATAAAAAGAGAAATGGGCACTTCCCACAAAGTTAAGGTGGAAGGCAAAGAATATACACCACAAGAAATTTCCGCTATGATTTTGACAAAACTTAAAAATGATGCGGAAAAGTATTTGGGTGAAAAGGTTACAGAAGCGGTTATCACCGTTCCTGCATATTTCAGCGACGCACAACGTCAAGCAACAAAAGACGCAGGCAAAATTGCTGGTTTGGAAGTAAAACGTATTATCAACGAACCTACTGCGGCGTCATTGGCATACGGTATTGACAAAGAAGAAAACCGCGCGCAAAAAGTTCTTATCTTTGACTTAGGCGGCGGAACGTTCGACGTTTCAATTTTGGAACTTGGCGACGGAGTGTTTGAAGTTTTGGCAACAAGCGGTAACAACCGTCTTGGCGGCGACGACTTTGACAAAAAAGTTATGGACTGGATTGTCAGCGAATTCAAGGCAAAAGAAGGCGTTGATTTGTCTGGCGACAAAACGGCAATGCAAAGAATTAAGGAAGCTGCGGAAAAAGCTAAAATTGACCTTAGCGGTGTAACGAAAGCAAAAATTTCACTTCCGTTTATTGCAATGGATAATGGAGTTCCAAAGCACTTGGATATGGATTTGACAAGAGCGAAATTTGACTCTTTGACAGAAGAACTTGTTCAAAAGACTATCATTCCTACACAACAAGCATTGAAAGACGCTGGTTTAAGCGTTGGCGAGGTTTCAAAAGTCATTATGGTTGGTGGTTCAACTCGTATTCCAGCTGTTTATGAAGCAGTTAAGAAATTGGTTGGAAAAGACCCCTTCAAGGGCATCAACCCCGATGAGTGCGTAGCTATCGGTGCAGCAATTCAAGCGGGTGTTTTGGCTGGTGAAGTCAAAGATATGCTTTTGTTGGATGTAACTCCGTTGTCTTTGGGCATTGAAACTTTGGGTGGTGTGTTCACAAAACTTATTGATAGAAATACAACCATTCCTACAAGCAAGTCACAAGTATTCTCAACAGCTGCCGACCATCAAACGTCTGTTGACATTCACGTTTTGCAAGGCGAAAGAAAGTTTGCAAGAGATAACAAAACTTTGGGAAGATTTGAACTTGTTGGAATTGCTCCTGCCCCAAGAGGAATACCTCAAATTGAAGTTACGTTTGACATTGATGCAAACGGTATCGTATCAGTCAAGGCAATGGATAAAGGCACAAACAAATCTCAGTCTATCACCATTACCGCATCAAGCAACTTGACAGAAGAAGACATTGATTCTGCAATCAAGGACGCTGAAAAGTATGCAGAAGAAGATGAGAAGCGCAAGAATTTGGTTGATGCAAAAAATAATGCTGAACAACTTATTTTCGTAATTGAAAAATTTGTTACAGACAACGGCGAAAAACTTTCCGAAGAAGATAAAAACACAGTTAACGAAGCTGTAAAGACTGCAAAGGAAGCAGTTGAAAAAGCTGAAGAAGAGGCTACAGTTAAAACTGCTATGACAGAACTAAGCAAAGTGTCTGACCCAATATTTACAAAGTTCTATCAAGAAAACCCAGAAGAAGCAGCAAAAGCTGCAAAGGAAGCAGGTTTTGACCCAAATAATATGAATCAACAAAACGGTGATGCTCACAACGGAACAGTTGATGACAACACCACACCTCCAGAAGGTGGTTGGGAAGACTAATCAAAACGTTATCGGCTCAACGGCAAATGCCGTTGAGCTAAACTATTATACTTAATTATTATGGCAGAAAAAAATTATTATGAAACATTAGGAGTGAGCAAGCAAGCGACGGCAGACGAATTGAAATCTGCCTATCGTAAACTTGCAAAAAAATATCACCCCGACTTATATTCAACGGCAACTGACGCTGAAAAGAAAAACGCTGAAGCTAAGTTTAAGGAAATAAACCACGCTTACGACGTTCTTTCCGATAACCAAAAAAGAGCGGCATACGATGCGTATGGAGATGAAAACGGCCCTATGGGCGGTGGAACAGGTGGCGGTTTTGGTGGTTTCGGTGGCTTTGGCGGTAGTGGAAGCGGAGGCTTTGGCTTTGACGTTGACGACATTTTTTCAACCATATTCAATGGTTTTGGTGGTGGCGCAACACGTCAACAGCAGACAAATATGGCTCAAAATGGTCAAGATATTTTGTTGAGTATGTCAATATCTTTTGAAGAAGCGGCTTTTGGCGTTGAAAAAACTATAAGCGTTAAAAGAGTTGAAAACTGCCCAGACTGCAACGGGACGGGCGCAAAAAACGGTACGGCATTTAAGACTTGTTCGCATTGTAACGGAACAGGGCGCGTAACTGAAGTTCAACGAACACCGTTCGGTCAATTTAGCACGACAGGCATTTGTCCTGTTTGTAAAGGCAAAGGCAAAGTAATTACAGATACTTGCAAGACTTGCGGTGGGCAAGGCAGATTTGAAAAACAACGCGAAATCAAGATAAATATTCCAGCGGGAATTGATAACGGACAAAGAATTACCTACCAAAATGAAGGACACGCAGGCAAAAACGGCGGAGCAAGGGGTAATTTGGTAATCGAAATAACTGTAAGACCGCACAAACTTTTCAAACGTAGCACTTTTGATTTGCAAATGGAGATGCCAATCTCTATAATTGAGGCGACGTTGGGTTGCACGGTTATGGTTCCAACCTTGCGTGACCCTGAAGAATTAAAGATACCTGAGGGAACTCAAAACGGTACAATTTTCAAAATTAGAAATGCTGGTATAAAGAAGTTGCGTTCAAACGATAAAGGCGATTTGTACGTCAAAGTCTTTGTTGAAGTTCCAAAGAATTTATCAAGAGAACAACGCGATTTATTGCGTAAACTTGATATGGAATTTGACAGCAAACAATTCCCTAAAAAAAAGGAATATAGAGATAAAATATAATGAAATATAAAACTATAACAGTTAAAACAAATCACCAAGATGCTGACCTTGTTTGTTCCGCAATGTTTGACGCGGGAGCAAACGGAGTCAGCGTTTTAGATAAACAAGACTTTTTAGATTTGGTTAAATCAGATGTGATTTGGGATTATGTTGACAAATCGGTTTTGGAACAATCTGACGACGTTAAAATTTCAACAATAACAGATGAGAACGACATTGATTTTGCAAAAAGGCTTGAAATACGTCTTGCTCAAATGAAGGCGTCTGGTGGAGTTGCATACGGCGAAATTACAGTTGGTGAAGTTGAGTCGGCAGACTATGAAAATGAATGGAAAAAATATTATAAACCAATCATTTCAAAAAACATAACTATTGTTCCAACCTGGATAAAATACCAAGCTGCCAAGAATGAGAAAATTTTGCATCTTGACCCTGGAATGGCGTTTGGAACTGGGGAACACGCAACAACGCGTATGTGTTTAGACTTGATGGAAGTTGCAGACAAAAGCGTGATTGACGTAGGTTGTGGAAGTGGAATATTGGGTATATCTGCGGCAATATGCGGAGCAAAATCTGTTTATATGTGCGATATTGACGGGCAAGCTGTTGAATTTGCACAAAAAAACGTTGAACTAAACAACGTAACGGCAAAAGTTGAAAAATCTGACTTGCTTCAAAGTGATATAACTGCAGATTTTATTTTTGCAAATATTACTGCCGACATACTTATGCGCTTTGCAAAAGACATAGGAAAGCATTTGAATGATGACGGAATTATAGTTTTGTCAGGTATTATTGATTTGCGTCTTGACGAAGTTGTCGAGTGCTATCAACGTGCTGGCTTTGAAATCATCGAAATGGTAACTTCTGACGATTGGCGAGCATTAAAAATTAGAATAGCAAAATAATCTTTACTCAATAAACGTTTTATGCTTGATATAGTAATTTTTCAAGGTTTACTTTGAAATATATCATCTAAAATGACTGCGTAAATATTGTGAATAAGATACATATTGAAAAATTGATAAAATTCATTTATTATAGATTTTGGTAGGCACTTAGTGGAAATTAGACGTTTTTTTGCTGACTTAAACGCCTTAAACGGCAATGAAATAACTCTTTTAGGTGATGAGTTTTTGCATATAACAAAAGTGCTTAGAATGAAAGTTGGTTTTAAGGCATACGTTTGTTTGAACGATGGTTTTGAAAGGCTTTGTGAAATTAAAAAAATAAACGGTGATTGCGTTATTTTAGAGCAAGAAAGCGTGAATAAAGTTGATGAAAAAGGTATAGAATTGACGTTGTTTTGTGGCTTGCTGAAAAATAATAAGCTAGATTTTACAATTCAAAAATGCGTAGAACTTGGAGTTGACAAAGTTCAACCATTTTTGTCGCAAAATTGTGCCGAAAACAAGTTTAATGATGAAAGAGCAAACAAAATTGCAAGGGAAGCAGCAAAACAATGCGGTTCAGTTTATCTTACCGAGGTTTTGCCACTTGTCAATTATGAGCAAGTTTTGAGTTCTTTTGAAAATTTCGACACCGTTATTTTGGCGTATGAATTTGAAAAAATTATCCGCATAAAAGATATAAAATTTTTGGGTAAAAAAATTGCGCTTATTGTTGGCGCAGAAGGCGGTTTTAAGGAAAGCGAGATTTTGTCTGCAAAGGACAAAGGTGCAAAAATTGTCACGTTGGGCAAAAGAATTTTGCGTGCAGAAACCGCTGGAATTGTTGCGTCTTGTTTAACCTTGGACACATTGGGAGAACTTGATTATGAGTCATAAAATATCAATAATTACATTGGGTTGCAAAGTCAATCAATACGATACCGATGCAATGCTTGCGGTGTTAAGCAAAGGTGGTTTTGAAGTTTTTGAAGGCTTAGAAATTGCTGATAAATACATAATCAACACTTGTGCCGTAACCGCAGAAGCTGAAAGAAAATCACGCCAGTATGTCGGAAAAATTTTGAAGGTTAATCCTGATGCGCAAATATACGTTTGCGGTTGCGCATCTCAAAATAATTTTACTCAGTTTGCAAAAGATAACGTTATTTATATATCTGGAACAGAAAACAAAATAAAACTTGCCCAAGAAATAGTCAAAAATTCGGTTATTGACGATGAAAATTTTGAAAAGGACGGCTTTTTTGACAAAATTATTTGCTCAGACTTTGACGTAAAAGATAAGTTTGAGGAAAATAGTGGCATTATAAATTTCAAAACGCGCCATTTTATCAAGGTTCAGGACGGGTGCAATAATTTTTGCAGTTATTGCATTATTCCATATTTGAGAGGTAGAAGCCGTTCACGAAGTATGTCAAACATATTCAACGAGCTTGACGCTTTGATTGGAAAAACCGAGGAAGTTGTTGTGACTGGCATAAATTTGTCCGCATACGGTAAAGATATGAACGTCAGTTTGAAAGATTTGATTTTAGCTTTGCAAAAATATCCGTTTAGAATAAGACTTGGTTCGCTTGAAGTTGGTGTCATAAATCGTGAATTTTTGCAAGCTACAACCGAACTTAAAAAATTTTGTCCACATTTTCATTTGTCGCTTCAAAGCGGTGATGATGAAGTCTTAAAAAGTATGAATAGGCATTATTCAACTGAAGAATATTTTTCCGCTGTTCAGTTAATTAGAGAATTTTATCCGCAAGCTGGCATTACGACAGACATTATTGTTGGCTTTCCAACTGAAACAGAAGAAGAATTTGAAAACTCCATGAATTTTGCAAAAAAAGTAGGATTTTCAGATATCCACGTTTTCCCTTATTCATCAAGGAAGGGGACTGTTGCAGGCAAAATGCCTACCTTGTCAGCGGAAGTTTTAGAGAGTCGTCAACAACGTATGCTGGACGTAAAATCGGAACTAAGAAAAAAATATCTGTTGAGCCAATTAGGAAAAAATCAAGAAGTTTTGTTTGAAACCAAAGAAGACGGAATGTGGGTTGGACACTCTACAAATTATATCAAAGTTTACAGTTTATACGGAAAACGAAATACATTGCAAACAATAACCCCCACAATGCTTTATAATGACGGAGTTAGAGTATAATTAAAAGATAATTCAAAAGAGGTGTAATATGTCAGATTGTATTTTTTGCAAAATTATTGCAGGTGAAATTCCTTCTACAAAAGTTTATGAAGATGAAGATATGTTGATTATAAAAGACATAACTCCACAAGCAGAAATTCATTATTTACTGCTCCCCAAAGAGCATTATGCAAACATTATTGAAATGACTGACGCACAAGCACAAACACTTGCAAAATGTATAAAAAAACTTTCAACAATGGTTGACAAATTAGGTCTTAAAAAAGGTTTTAGACTCGTATCAAACAAAGGTGCAGACGCTTGCCAATCGGTAGAGCATTTGCACATTCATATTTTGGGTGGTAATCAGCTTTGCGATAAAATGTGCTAAGAAATTTTATTCAAGCAATCAAAAGAGTTTGACACTTTTTTCAAATAATGTATAATATAAAAGCACAATAAAAATTAGAGGAGGTGAAAACAATGTCAACAGTCAAAGTAGGAGAAAGCGAGTCCTTAGATAACGCAATCCGCAGATTTAAGAGAAAATGCGCACGTGACGGCATCATTGGCGACCTCCGTAAAAAGGAAGCGTACGAGAAGCCAAGCGTAAAGCGTAAAAAGAAAGCAGAGGCAGCTCGTAAGAGAATGTACAAAGCATAATGCATAAATGACAGCAAATGCTGTCATAAGGGGGCATAGCTCAGTTGGTTAGAGCGCATGCTTCACATGCATGAGGTCGTAGGTTCGAGCCCTACTGTCCCCACCAAATATAATCTAAGTCGCAAGACTTAGATTTTTTGTTGTGTCCATAGGCTCGAAAGTGCGCAAAAGCGCACTC
>CAZQGE010000031.1:0-14260 GCA_964592815.1 uncultured Bacteroidaceae bacterium
GATATGAAGATTATATTGTCAAATACCGCAAAAGGCGCTTACTTAGGTGTTGTTGACACCTTGAAAAAAAATGTTGTTGACGACACAGGAAACCATATTTTTATTGCGCCAGACAGATTTACTGCATCTCTTGAAAGAGAAATTTTGTCTGCGCTTAGCGACGGACAGGGACTTAGCTCTACGATAAGCATTGAGGTTATGTCCTTTACACGCTTGGCAAATCGCATTATTGGTAAACATATTGAAAAATGTTTGACGCCAGAAGGCTCGGTTATGTTGCTTGCAAAGGTCATAAATGACAATGCAGACAAATTGGTTTTTTACAGAAAATCTGCAAAAACTGAAGGCTTTGCAACTGAATTATACGCTGCAATAACCGCACTTAGAAACAGCGGAATATCAACGGAAAATTTGCTTAAAAATATTGATAATTTGCCAACCGCACTTGCAAACAAAGCGCGTGATTTGGCGTTGATTTACGGTGGATATTTGCAAGAATTGGAAGGGCGACTTAGCGATTCTTCTACAAGGCTTGAAGCGTTTGCAAAGTATTTGGAAGACGGAAACGCATTGCCATTTCATATTTATTGCGCAGATTTTTACGGTTTCAAAGCGCCTGAAATGGCAATATTGAAGGGGCTTGCTCAATCTGCAATTTCGCTGACGGTTGGTATGGTCAGCGGTAGCGGTTATCCAAACAGCAGAATTTATCCTGACAAATATATAAAAAAGATTGTGGAGTCATTGGGAGATAAAGTTCAAAGAGAAACAAACAATCAAAAATTGGATGAAAGTTTAGATTATATTTCCAAGTATTTGTTTTCGTACAAAATTCCAAATGACGCAGTTGAAGTCGGCGACAAAATTACAATTAAAGTTGCAAAAAACATTGAAGAAGAAACGCTTGCGCTCGCGCTGGATATTGTTGACAAAGTTAAAAAAGGCGCAAGATACAAGGACTTTGAAGTGTTTTTGAGCGACTCGGATTTGTACTATCAAACCATAAAAGACGTTTTTGGACGCTATGACATTCCATTTTTTATTGATAAAAAAGAATTGCTTTCAGACCAAGCAAAAGTTAAATTTTTGATGACAGCATTGGAAGTGGTTATAAGTGATTTTGAAATTCAAGCGGTGCTTAATTTTGTCAAAAACCCGATTTTTTATGGAGATGAAGTTTTTGAAGAAAAGGTATGTTTGTTTGAAAACTACTGCTTAAAATATGGAATTGAGAGGTTTAAGTTTAAGAATAAATTTGCGGTTGCAAACGACAAAGACAGCGAATTGGCAAAAGTAGCTGAAGAAGTTAGAATTAGGTTGGTTGAACAGCTGAAAATATTTGCTTTTGACGGTGAAAAAGACGTCGCTGAAATTATAAAATGCGTCAAAGAGTTCCTGAATGTTTCACAAAGTAATTGTGACAATTATGTTGAAAAGCTGTCAAAGATAAGTCCTTATTATGAAAAATGCGCCGAACAAGTTGATACAAAATTGACGTCAATTTTGGACGAAATTGAAAACGTATTATTTGTAAAATGCAATCTTGAAAACTTTAAGCGCATTTTAGCGTCTATGATAGAAACCCTAAAAATTGCGCTTGTGCCGACGTATCTTGACTGCGTGTTCTTTGGCGATTCGGATAGCGGGTTTAATGGATACGGTGATTTGTATATTTTGGGCGCAAACAATGGCAAATTGCCTAAAACGTCGTCGGGTGGGGCGGTAATTTCGCCAAAAGATGAAGAAACATTCAACAGCTTGGGCTTGGACGTTTACCCCGACAGCAAACAAAAAATTTATATGGAAATGTTTTCTGTTTGCGAATTTATGAAAAAAGCGCAAAACTTTGGAGCTAAACTTATTGTTTCGTATTCTGAAAACGGCTTTGAAGGTGCACTTAGACCGTCGACGGTTATTGATGAATTGAAGGCTATGTTTACAAAAAACGGACAGCCTATCAAGGAAGAAATTGTTGATTTTGACAATTTGGTTCGCAATAGCTTTGACAAACAAAAAAACAATGCGCAACTGTTGTTTTCAACAAGACAAGCGTGTTATCACAACGTTCTTGCAAAGGCAAATTCAACCAGAAATCTCGGCGCAGATTTGTCACTTTACCGTTCAGCTTACGGACTTTTGACAAAAGAACAGAAAGAAAAAATTTTGAATGCGTACGACAATCCAGAATATTTGGACATTCCGTCTGAAAAACTGATGCCTGTTACAACAAGCGTCAGCCGATTAGAAAAGTTTTTTGGTTGTCCGTATTCATACTATTTCAACTATATTTTGAATTTGAAACAAAGGAAAGAAGGAAAGTTTGAAGGCTTTGAAAACGGTAATATTCTTCACTTTATTTTAGAGCATTTTCTGTCAGATTTAAGAGATAAAAAAGTTGATGTAAACCTAATTTCAGAATTTGCTGAAAAGTATTTTGATAAGGCGATTGTGGAGCTTGATTATGAATACCTTATGGAAAAGGCGGAAACACAGAGGCAATTGTTGCGAATAAGGTCGGAAGCGGTTGATATGCTTTTGGATATTTACGAGGTTTACAAGCGTTCAAAATTCAAACCGTATTTGCTTGAAGCCGAACTCGGAAAAAACGGATTTGACAATTTATTTTTGGAAGCGGACGGAAAAAAAGTTAAAGTTGTTGGAAAGGTTGACAGAATTGACGTTTTGGACGACAAATTCTTGATAATTGACTATAAAACATATAAGGGAGCAGAGTTAAATTTATCAGAAGTCTATTATGGTAAAAAGTTGCAGTTGTACGTGTATATGAGAGCCGTACAGCAAGGACTTTCTAAAAAACCAGTTGGAGTTTTTTATCTTCCTATATTTGCAAGTTTTTCAGGAAAAGACGAAAATCGGTTGGAATATAAAGGGCAAGTTATTGCAAACGAGCAGACGCTTATGGACATTGACAATATGTTCCTTCAAAATGGAAAAGCATCGGTGTTGCCTTATAAAACAAGCAGAAGCGGTGAACTGAATTTGGAAAACGATACATATTTGGAAGCGCAACAATTTGACGTTTTATCAGACTATGTAATGAAGTTGTCTGTTGAAGGCGTAAAACTTATAAACGAAGGCTATATAAAACCGACAAGTTTAGAAAAAAACTGTGAATTTTGCGAATTTTCAACCGTATGTGGACACGTAAATGAAAACGTAAGGAACACAAACAAGGTTAATTTATCCTCTTTTGATAAGGAGTTGCACAAATGAAACGTGATGATATAAATATTGAAACTGAAAAAGGGTTAAGCGTAGATTTGGATATGTTGACTTCAGACCAAAAGGACGCGGTGCTACAACAAGGCAATATAATTGTTTCTGCGGCGGCGGGTAGTGGAAAAACCTCAACGATGATAAAAAAAATAGTGTACCAAATTGAGAAAGGCGCAACCCTTAAAAATATGCTTATTTTGGTTTATAACAATGCTGCGGCAGATGAACTAAAAGAAAAATTACATAAGGCGTTGTTTGAAACCGCTTGTTCGGCAAATGGAGATGAACGTGAAATTTTTAGAAAGGAACTTGACAATCTTCCGTTTGCAAAAATTGGAACAATTCATAGTTTTTGTCAGGGAATGTTGAAAGAAAATTTTGAGCGTTTAGGTTTGTCACCGACGTTTAGCGTAATTGATGAAACTTCAACAGCGGTATATATGCAAAAGGCGCTCGACAAGGTTTTTGAGGAGCATTTTGAAAAAGACGACAAAGACTTTGAAACGTTAGAAGCAGTATTTTCAGTTTCTCGCAAAGAGGACGATTTAAGGCAAATCATCATAAAAATCTTTGAACTTATGGACATACAACCCGACAAAAACGAATTTCTTCAAAATATTGCGGCTTGTTATGATAATTTTAGCAATAACGCTTTTATAGATACAATTTTGTGCGATGCAAAAGAGCAAGCGGAATTGATAAAGAATCAATGCGAGCAACTTTTGGAAATTTTTATTGCAGAAAACGAACAAAAATACGCTGATAATATGCTGATATTATCCCGATTTGCCGACTTAATTTTGAAGGCGGAAAATAACAACGAAATTTTGGATATTATTACGGCTGGATATGAAACGGTAAGGGCTTCAAAAAGTAGAAAAGCCACAGAATTTATATCGGAATGCGTTGAAAAAGCAAAGGCAATAATTAAGTTCTCCGCCAGTTATTTTGGTGAAATAAGAAAATTAAACGTAAAGTCGGAAACGTCTGAAATTGAGTTTAAGCAGAACAGAGAATACGCACTAAAACTTGTTGACATAGCTTTGGAATTTGGAGCAAAATTTGAAGAATTAAAATCAAAAAGCGACGTTTTGTCGTTTTCAGATTTGGAACACAAAACTGTTGAACTTATAAAAAAATCTGATATTGACGAGTATAAATTTGATTTTGTTTTTGTGGACGAATATCAAGATATAAACCCAACGCAAGAATTTATTATTTCTAAAATATGCAAAAACAACGCATTTTTTGTGGGTGACGTAAAACAAAGCATTTACGGTTTTAGAATGGCAGACCCAACAATATTTTTGGACAGATGGAAAAGATATAAAAACGGGGAAGGTACGCAAATAGATTTTACAAAAAATTTCAGAAGTGAACAAAGCATTTTGAATTTTGTAAACGGAATTTTTGATTGCATTATGACAGAGAAATCTGCGGACGTAAACTATAAGCGTGACGCTAGGTTTACAACTGAAAAAGGCGAGGTCGAAAAAAACGTACAACTGCACTTGTTTGTTAAGTCACGAAAAGAAAGACCTTTGGAAAGTGGAATTTACAATCTCAAAAATCAAGAAACACAAACAAATGTTGATGAAGATTATGCAGAGGGGTTGTTTATTGCAAATCAAATAAAAGATTTGGTTGGGAAAGCGTTAAAAGATGACGGAAAGTTTATATCCTATGGCGACATTGCAATACTTTTTAGAAACAGCAACGTAAGCACAGAAAGAATTGTTTCAACCTTAATTGAGCAAGGAATACCGCTAAACGAAGGCAAGTTTTCTGAAAGTGACCAAAGTGGCGAACGTGATTTGCTAAATTTTCTGAAAGTAATTGACAATCCGTATCAAGACTATGCTTTGGCTGGATATTTGCTTTCTCCATTTGGCGGACTGAATGAAACAGATTTAGCAAAAGTTTCGTTTTATGACGGAACGTGTTTATACGATAAGATAAAACAAAAGGCGAAAAGCGTTGACGAGTTGGGCAAAAAGCTAAGAACGCTTTTAGAAAACTTGGAAAAATACAGAATTAAAAGCGCAAGCAAAAGCGTGGCAGACACAATATCCGGCATAATTTCAGACTATTCTTATGATGCATATTTGGCATCGTTAGGTCAAAAAGAAGTTGCAAGTTTGAGGTTGATGGTTCAAGAAACAGCAAAACAAAACTACAATTCACTTTCGCAATTTGTTAGAGAATTTCAGTCAATCAATGCTAAAAAAGCGACTGCAAAAGGGGGAGATTTTGTGCAAGTTTCAACTTTTCACGGATATAAGGGCTTGGAGTCGCCTGTGGTTTTTGTCGGCAACATTTCAAATTCATTTGTAAAAAAATCGCAGTTGGGTGACTTGCTTGCAGACGGCAAGGGCTTTATTGGTTTGAAATACTTTAATTTCAACAATAAGACCAAATCGGAAACACTTTCTTTGTTAGCTCTAAAAAAACGTATAAAAATTAGGGAAACAAAAGAGGAAATGCGACTTTTATACGTTGCGCTTACACGCGCAAAACAATATATGTTTATAAGCGGAACGGTAAGCGAAAAAACAGCAAATGAGTTTGGAAAAGTACAAAAATTTGAATTGCCTAATAGCAATCTTGATTTTATTTCAAGCGCAGTTTGCAAAGATAATTATCAATTTCCAAAATTCATTCATCAAGAAAATGAGTATGCCTTAATTCATAGCAACGTAAATGAAGTGCCAATTTTTGAAGTGGCTGGCGATGAAGAATTTAGTAAAAATCTTAAAAATGAAATGGAATACGTTTATCCGTATAAAGAGGCTACAAAACTATCAATGAAATACAGCGTTTCAGAAATCAATCAGAACGATGAGCGAGCAAATACAACGTTCAGCGATAGCGTAGGTGTTGGAACTGCATACCATAAAGTTATGCAAAATATGGATTTTGAAGTTTCAGACATTAAAGGTGTTGAGGCGGAAATAAAACGTATGTATGACCAAAATCTCTTGGATAAAACTGAGTACGACGCAGTAAATGCAAAAGATATTTTGGTTTGTTTAGATGCTGAAATTATGCAATTTGCAAAAAAATCTAAGTGCTTAAGAGAACAACAATTTATGGCGTATATTTGCGCAAATGAGATACTTGACGGAGTAAAAACGCAAGATAAAGTGCTTGTTCAAGGTGTAGCCGATTTGATTATTATTGGCGAAAAGAATATTCTTGTTGATTTCAAAAATTCAAAATTAACAAATGAGGTAAGTTTGAAAAAATATAAAAAACAACTTGAAATATATTCTTTGGCAATAGAAAAAGCATTAAAAATTAAACTTGACGACGCTTGTTTATATTCTTTCAAAACAGGTAAAACGGTAAGCATAAAAGGCTTGTAATTTCGTTTAGAAACAATAAAAAGCGTTTTGTTTAAGCAATCAAATTTTCGATATTATGAAAAGTGCTGTTGATAGGGTTAAATTAGTGGGATATAAAGTCCTTGATTTTTGCGTCGCGTGTGATATAATTATTATACATAGTGTGGTGGGAGACATATAGATGAATTTTCTTGATAAGATTTTTGATTGGTTTTCGGGTTTATCCGCAAAAATACCTAGCTTTGACGTAAAAGGCTATTTTTTTGTTGTTTTAGGAATTATATTATTGGTTGGCGTAATTATAGCTTTTACATATTTTGATTCCTCAAAATATAAATTGTTGAAAGCCTCAAAAAAAATTATCAAATATTTAGGTAGAGAAGACGTCGTTGACGACGACAATTTAAGCGAGTTTACGGCTCAATGTTTTTCCAAAAATGCGCCTCAATCTTTGCGTGATGCGTGGATTGAATATGTCGGAGTACGTTTTGGATACCCAAGTGAGATTGTTTCAGAAAAAAATGTTTTTGATAAAGAAATTAAAAAAGCCGACAGAATTAGACCAAACATATTTTTGACAATAGGGCTTATTCTTGTTGCGTTGTTTGCATTTTTTGGGTTTGGCGCATTATCTAAAAACGCAATGAGCGTTATTCATTGTTTCGGTTTGATTTTGGTTGCCTTAATTTATTTTGGCTTGTTGCTTATTGGAAAGGCACTTTATAAAAAATCGCTCAAGACCTTTTTTGAAATGCAAGAAGATTTGGACTCTAAAGTGAATTTGCCTATTGAAACAAGTTATTCAACAGACAGCTCGCCATTGAACGAGATAGCGGGAATTTTGGATAGCATTATTGCAAGAAACGTATCTAAAATAGTTGATTTCAGCGAAGAAACCGAACAAAATGAAAGCACAGAAAATGTTTTTGAAGGCTGTGAACAGAGTGTTGACTCAACTGACTTAGACAATTCTTTAACTGACAGTAAAGAGGACGAAACAGTCATAAATAAAACTTTTGAAAATGAAAATTCTGAAAATGAAAGTTTGAAAACTGTCGTTGCTGACGTTTTAGAAATTGAAGAAATAAAAGATAACATTGAAAATCAAAACGGCGTTGAGAATTCAAGCGACGTAGAAAGTGAAATTGACTTGGTTGAATTTGAAAAAGAAAATTTGGGAAATCAAGATATCCAAACGAATGAAACCAAAATTGATGAAGATAACACAGCAACTGTAAATGTCAATGAAAACATAAATGATGAAGATTTAAGTGCGGGAATTGACGCAGAAAGTTATATTGACAAAAACAAAAATATAGAAGATGAAATGACAACTGTTGAAAACAACAGCGAAGACTTGCCAATAGACGAAAATAAAGGCACAGGAATTGAACAACATACATATTATACAACTATTGTTCAGCCTTTTAACGATGGTGTAAATCAATTTGAAGAAGTGGCTGCTGAAAGTATATTGACAGAGAATAATAACGACGCTGTTAAAATTGATGAAATAGAAAAAACTGAAGTCGTTGAAATAGAAAATGCGGAAGTCATTGAAGATACAAAAACTGAAGTTGTTGAACAAGTTGCACCAGTTATTGAGTGTGAACAAAGCGCAACAACTGTTGAGGAAGAAAACGATGTTCCAATAAATAATATTGAAGTTGCAATCAACGTTGAAGAACAGATTGAAAATTCACAAAATGAAACTTTTGTTGAAGAAAGTCTTAACTATGAGAATTCAAACTCAAACTTAGAAATCAACCAACAAGACAAAATGCAAGATGAAATCATTGCGAGCGAGAGTTTTTTGGAAAGAGAAGACAAACTTAATGACCAACAGGAACTAAAAAGTGAAGTTCAAGAAATTGAATATTATGTTCCATCAAGCGTTAAATCAACAAAACCTGTTAAAAAGAAATTCAAAGCATAGAAAATTTTTACGATATAGAGGATATAAAAATGTTCGGAAAGAAGAAAAAAGAAAACAAAATAGAGAGTTCAAACCCGCTTCAAGAACTGTTGCAGAAGTTTGAAATTTTAGAGGCGGAAGTTATGGAAGACGATGTCGCTGCTCCTGTTGGAACTTTGGTAATTGAAGATGAAAGCGACTCAGAAAACTTAATTAAGACTGATACGGACATTGATGAAACTAAAAATTTGGACAAGGTTGCTGATGATAAAGGCGAAAATAATATAGATGAAAGCGAAAAAGAAATTCAACCATCGCCGTCAAATATGATGCCCGAACAAATTGTTGAACAAGCAATAACCGAAGAAAATACAAAACCTATCGATAACGGTTTTAAGACTGTTACAGACGAGGAAGGCAACGTAACATATTTTGACGAGGACGGCAACGAAGTCTATTTAGACGAGGATGGAAACCAATATTTCTTTGATGAGGAAGGCAACACCTTCTATATTGATGAGGACGGAGTTGCATTCTATTATGACGAGGACGGAAACCCGTTCTATTATGACGAAAACGGAAATCCACACTATTACGACTCAGATGTGGATAATTCTGAAGTTTCAAATGAGAATGACAACACAGATATAGTTGCTGATGAAAGTGCAAAAGAAAATGCTGAAACTGTAATTCAAGAAAACGTTGAACAACAAAACGTTGTTGAACAAGACATTGACGAAATTCAACCATTGAATAGCTTAGATGCAGTTGAGGAAGACAGCCAAATTGAACAAAATGAAAGTTTGACAGTTGATACTCAAGAAAGTATATTAGAGCAAGATGCTAACTGCACAACGCTGCAAAAAGATGACGTTCGACCTTCAAACGAGATAAAACAAGACGTAAGCAATTCTGAAGATGAAGATGAAAAGGCAACGTTTACAGAAATTGAAGAAAACAAAGAAAGCGACGAAGTGGTAAACCCCGAAGGGAATTTAGAAGTTATAGACGAAACGGGAATAAAAGAAGTAAACTATGTGTCAGATGAAAATCAAAACGTCGTTGAAACTCAAACCGAAAATGAAACTTTGACACAAGCTGAACCCAAACAAGAAGAAGTTGAAGTTAAACAAAATGAAACTGTTGAAAATGCTGAAAGTCAAGAGCCAACAGGCATTGAGGAAGATAAAACAAACGTCGTAGAAAAAGATGCTGAAAATGCAAGTGAAGAGAAATCACAACAAAATTCACAACTTGCGCAACTTCCAATTTTGCTTGATATGATTTTGGAACAGAAAGCGTCTAGAGAAATAAAAATTAAGGTTGCAAGTATGGTTTTGAACATTTACAACAAATTTAAGGACGACCCAAAAAACAGAAAATACGTGGTTAGTTGTATGGAAAAAATTCAAGACGCTTTGAAACAAGACTGATAATCAAATCGAAAACTTGAATAGTCAAACCCAAACTGCTTATTATAAAACAAAAAAAGAAGCCATCATTTGATGGCTTCTTTTATATATTCTTTTTATCGCAATTTTTATACTGATTATGCACTTAAGGTTAATTGTGTTCGTATGCTATCAATATGCTGATTTAGTTTCTCGCGTAAATGGTGATATGTAGGCTGTGTGCTTTTTTTGCTAACTTAGCGTTATTTCAACTTTTACGCTTAATGTGCGTTAGCGGTGTTTTAATATTTCAGTTTTAGAAAACAATATACAGCTATTAACAATGTTTTTAACTTTTGTTGAAGATATTTTGCTAAAATATATTATTTCAAAAGTTTTTTCTTCCAAAGCACGATTGTTATTGCAATGCAACATACTATGCAAATTCCAAGTACCACCCAAAAGCCCCAAGACTTACCTTCAAACGGAACGCCTGTATTCATTCCCCAAAACGCCGCCACCATTGAAGGAACAGCAATAAGGAGAGTAAGTGAAGTCAAAACTTTCATAACCACGTTCAAGTTGTTTGAAATTATTGAAGCATAGGCATCCATTGTTCCGCTTAAAATGTCACGGTAAATATTTGCCATTTCAATAGCCTGTCTGTTTTCAATGAGTACGTCTTCCCAAAGGTCAACGTCTTCCTCAAACAATCTAACGATTTTTGGAATTTTATCTAATACGACGTTGTTTGAACGCAAAGACGTTGAAAAATACACCAATGATTTTTCAAGGTCAAGCATTTCAATCAATTCAGAGTTTTTCATTGACTTTTCGAGTTCGGTTTGAACACGTTGGCTTGCGCGGTCTATCTGTGTAAGATATTGCAAATATTTTTTGGAAACCGAATATTGAAATTGCAGTAGAAAACGATTTCTTTTATGAATATTGAAATCTTTAATGTAACGTCCTGACATCATATCATTTATTAAGGTAGTGTCATTCAAACAGACGGTTACAATAGCTTTTGGTGTGGATATCATACCAAAAGGCAGAGTTGCATACGTATATTGACCGTCATCGTTTTCTTCTGTAATCGGAATGTCGGTAATGGCAAGAAGAATGTCGTCTTCACGTTCAATACGGGCACGTTCCTCTTCGTCCAGCGCGGCTTTAATCATTTCTTCTGGAATTTCCAAACTGGCGGAAATTAGTTCAATTTCTTTGTCAGTTGGGTTTGACATATGAATCCATTGTTCGTCAAAATCGTAACCCTTAACAATAAGTTCAGGGGCTACCTTTACTGTTGATTTGTTGACTTTTTTGTAAACTTGGAGCATAGCGGTTCCTCCTTATATGGCAATTAACGCCACATTTAAGGAGAACCTAAAAATGTGTGCGTTTTATGGGAGTTGAATTCTACTTCGAGGGTCAGCGTCCATTTTATTGCACCTCAGTTATGATAATATCCATAGTTTAGCAAAAAAAAAATAGAATGGCAATCAATTTTCTTGCCAAGTTTATATTTTTTTGTTAAACTGTACATCAATAATAATATTATATTAAAAATGCAAAAATAACTAGGAGGATTTCAAATGAAGAAATTCGTTTATCAGTTCAAAGAAGCTAGCGAACAACAATGCGACAGACGCGCAATGTTCGGCGGTAAAGGCGCAAACCTTGCGGAGATGACAAAACTCGGTATGCCAGTACCACAAGGTTTTACAATCACAACAGAGGCTTGCACCCAATATTACAAAGACGGTGAGAAAATCAATGCAGAAATTCAAGCAGAAATTATGGACAACATTGCCAAACTTGAAAAATTAGTCGGCAAGGAATTTGGTTCTCTTGACAATCCGCTTTTGGTTTCTGTTCGTTCAGGCGCACGCGCTTCAATGCCAGGTATGATGGATACAATCTTGAACCTTGGTCTTAATGACGAAGTTGTTGAAAGATTTGCAGTTAAGACTAACAATCGTCGTTTTGCATACGACAGTTACCGCAGATTTATTCAAATGTACAGCGACGTAGTTATGGAAGTTGGCAAAAAATATTTTGAAGCCCTTATCGACCAAATGAAAGAGAAGAAAGGCGTAAAATTTGATACAGAACTTGACGCTGATGATTTGAAAGAACTTGCACGTCAATTCAAAGCTGAATATAAATCAAAAATCGGACAAGATTTCCCACAAAATCCAATTGAGCAACTTATGGGCGCAATCAAAGCTGTTTTCCGTAGCTGGGACAACCCACGTGCTATCTACTACCGTCGAATGAACGACATTCCTGGAGATTGGGGCACAGCTGTAAACGTACAAATGATGGTTTTTGGAAATATGGGCGAAACATCTGGCACAGGCGTTGCATTCTCACGTAACCCTGCAACAGGTGGAAAAGGTCTTTATGGCGAATATCTTATGAACGCACAAGGTGAAGACGTTGTTGCTGGTGTTCGTACTCCACAACCAATTTCAGCATTGCGCGAAACAAATCAAGCAGTTTATGACCAATTCCAAGAAATAGTTAACAGACTTGAAAATCACTACCGTGATATGCAAGATATGGAGTTTACAATTGAAGAAGGCAAACTCTTTATGCTCCAAACCAGAAACGGAAAACGTACAGCTGCCGCAGCTTTGAAGATTGCTTGCGACTTGGTTGACGAAGGTATGATTTCTGAAAAAGAAGCAGTTTTGATGATTGACCCCAAACAACTTGACGCTCTTTTGCACCCACAATTTGACACAGCCGCTTTGAAAGCTGCAAAAGCTATTGGAAGCGCACTTCCTGCATCTCCTGGTGCAGCAGCTGGCAAAGTTGTCTTTACAGCAGAAGACGCAACAGATTGGGTATGCAACAAAGGCGAAAAGAGAGTTGTTCTTGTAAGACTTGAAACTTCACCTGAAGATATTGAAGGTATGCATTACGCACAAGGTATTTTGACTGTTCGTGGCGGTATGACATCACACGCTGCTGTTGTTGCTCGTGGTATGGGTACTTGCTGTGTATCAGGTTGCGGAGACATTAAAATTGACGAAGAAAAGAAAGTTTTCAGCTTGGGTGGACAAACTTTCCATGAAGGTGATTGGATTTCTCTTGACGGAAGCACAGGTAAAATTTACGGTGAAGAAATCAAAACTGTTGCAGCGTCAGTATCCGGTGACTTTGGTCGTTTGATGGCTTGGGCAGACAAATTCCGCGCTTTGCAAGTTCGCACAAACGCAGATACTCCTAAGGACGCAAAACAAGCAAGAGCATTCGGCGCACAAGGTATTGGTTTGTGCCGTACAGAACATATGTTCTTTGAAACAGAAAGAATTAAAGCTGTTCGTGAAATGATTTGCTCAGATACAGTTGAACAAAGAGAAGTTGCTTTGAACAAAATTCTTCCAATGCAACAAACTGACTTTGAACAACTTTATGAAGCACTTGAAGGTTGCCCTGTTACAATCCGTTTCTTGGACCCACCACTTCACGAATTTGTTCCTACAGATGAAAACGATATTGCAGAACTTGCAAAAGATATGAACAAATCTGTTGCTGACATCAAATCAATCATAAGCGGTTTGCACGAATTTAACCCAATGATGGGACACCGTGGTTGCCGTCTTGCAGTCACATATCCTGAAATTGCAGTTATGCAAACAAAAGCTGTTATTGGTGCTGCACTTGCTGTTCAAGCAAAACACGCCGATTGGAAGATTGTTCCTGAAATTATGATTCCATTGGTTGGCGAAATCAAAGAACTTGCTTATGTTAAGGGCGTTGTTGTTAAGACAGCTGATGAAATTATTGCAAAAGCAAAGTCAGATATGAAGTATAAAGTCGGTACAATGATTGAAATTCCAAGAGCTGCTCTTACAGCTGACGAAATTGCAAAAGAAGCAGAATTCTTCTCATTTGGTACAAACGACCTTACTCAAATGACATTCGGTTTCAGCCGTGATGACGCTGGCAAATTCTTGGGCGCATACTATGACAAGAAGATTTATGAGTCTGACCCCTTTGCACGTCTTGACCAAGTTGGCGTTGGCAAACTTGTTAAGATGGCAGCTGAACTCGGCAAAGCAACTCGCCCAGACATTCACCTTGGCATCTGCGGTGAACACGGCGGTGACCCAAGCACAATCGAATTCTGCCACAACGTTGGTTTGAACTATGTTTCTTGCTCTCCATTCCGTGTACCTATTGCAAGATTGGCAGCAGCACAAGCAAACATCAAAAACCCACGCAAGTAATTCAAGATAATTAAAATTCAAAAGTCAATTTGACTTAATCAAATCCTCCGCAGATTGCGGAGGATTTTTTCTTTTTATATTAGAAAGAAATAGATTTTATCCATATAGTTTCTATGTGTTGTTAAAGCATTT
>CAZQGE010000032.1:0-14072 GCA_964592815.1 uncultured Bacteroidaceae bacterium
CGTAAAAGTGGCGTTTTTTTGATGTTTTTTATAATTTTAGGGATATTGTAGCTTTCTTATTTTTTGTTTTCAAACTGAAAATATTTTTATTATTTTAACAAAGTTGTTTTTTATGTTTTGTAAAAATAATATAGAGTTAAACAAAACAAATTTGCTTAAAAAATTGCTCTTACCTTGATAACTCCGTCAGACATAAGTGCATTGGTGTCAATTTCTTTGTTGCTGTCAATTATTGTGTAGCTAATTCCGTTTCGTGTTGCTGAAATGCCTTCAACTCCCAAAACAGTTCCTTCCAATGAAACCACGCTATAACGGTGATTTGCTGTCTTTGCAACCGTCAAATTTGGCATATTTACAGAGTTTTTAATATTTCCGTTTTCAAGATAATCTTTCAATTCTGCCGCAGCCATTTCTGCACAGTTGTCTTCGGCTTCTTCTGAACTTGCACCAAGGTGAGGCGTTGTGATGATGTTCTTAACACCGATTACGTCAGCTGACGGGAAGTCTGTAAAATATTTTCTTACTTTGCCTTCTGCGATTGCTTCTTTTACGTCTGCATCATTGACCAATTCTCCGCGTGCCGCGTTGATTATGATGACACCGTCTTTCATTTTTGAAATTGCTTCTTTGTTGATAAAGCCTTGTGTTTGCGCTGTCATTGGCATATGCAAAGTAACAAAATCAGCTTGTGGGAAAGTGTCTGCCATTTTGTCAAATACGGTTACAAAAGGAATTTCAGCTTTTGTTGTGTCGCTCAAATACGGGTCAAAACCAATTACGTTCATTCCCAATGCGTTTGCTGAAATTGCAACTTTTCTGCCTATTGCGCCAAGCCCTAAAATGCAAAGGGTTTTGCCAATAATTTCATTTCCAGCAAATTGGCTTTTTCCTTTTTCAACTTGCTTTTGAACGTCGCTACCATTGAGGTTTTGCGCCCAAGAAATACCTTCAAAGATATTGCGGTAGCTTACAAGCATAGCAGCCAAAACAAGTTCTTTGACAGCGTTTGCATTTGCGCCAGGGGTGTTAAAAACGCAGACGCCTTTTTTTGCATAGTCCGCGTGAGGAATATTGTTTACGCCTGCGCCAGCTCTTGCAACTGCCAAAACTGAACTTGGCAATGCATATTCGTTCATATTGAAGCTACGCACCAAAATGCCTTGGGGAGCGTCGCTTGCATCTGTCAAGTTGTAGCCTTGCAATTTTTCGCCTGCAAGTTTGGATATGGAATTTAATTTCAAAATATCAATCATAATTTTACCTATTTGTTTGCGTCTGCAAAATCTTTCATAAATGCGATAAGTTTTTCAACTCCTTCGACTGGCATTGCGTTATAAATTGATGCGCGCATACCACCGACAAGTTTGTGTCCTTTCAAGCTGACTAAGCCGTTTGCTTCCGCTTGTTTAACAAATTTTGCGTTAAGTTCGTCAGTTGGCGCAACAAATGGAACGTTCATAATTGAGCGGTCTTCTTTGTTGACATTGTTTTTGTAGAAGCCAGAGTTGTCGATATAGTCGTAAAGTATTTTAGCTTTTGCTCTGTTGATTTTTTCAATTTCTGAAATGCCACCGATTTTTTTCAAATATCTGAGGTTGAGCATCATCATATAGATTGCCCAGCACGGTGGAGTGTTGTAAAGACTGCCTGCTTCAGCTTGTGTTGAATATTTAAGCATTGTAGGGCAGATTGGCATTTCGTGACCCAACATATCCTTTCTTACAATAACCAAAGTTACGCCAGCAGGGGCGAGGTTCTTTTGCGCGCCAGCATAAATCAATGCGTATTTGTTTACGTCAATGACTTCGCTCATAATGCAAGAAGAAAGGTCTGCAACCAACGGCAAATCTGTTTCAGGCAAGGAGTTGTATTTCAAACCGAAAATGGTGTTATTTTCAGTTATATGCAAATAGTCCGCATCTGGTCTGAAATCTGACTTTTTTGTTTTTGGGATATAAGTAAAAACTTTGTCTTCAGAAGAAGCAACAAGTTTAATGTCGCCATACTTGATGGCTTCTTTGTACGCTTTTTTTGAAAAGTTGCCAGTTACGATATAATCGGCTTTACCTGTTTTCAAGAGGTTAAGAGGAACTGCTTCAAATTGAGTTGATGCTCCGCCTTGAACCAACAACACTTCATATTGGTCAGAAATGTTCATAAGTTCTTTTACCAAAGCAATGCACTCGTTGTGGATAGCTTCGTAATATTTGCCACGGTGGCTCATTTCCATAACACTCATTCCCGAGCCTTGATAATCGGTGATGCTGTTGCCCGCCTCCGTCAAGACTTCAAGGGGTAACATTGATGGACCTGCTGAAAAATTGTAAACTCTCATTTCTTCTCCTTGTAATAGGGAAAAACCCCATTTTTATAATGTTGACTTAAATTATACAACTCGCATAAAATTTTGTAAACAAATTATCGACAACATAAATTTTTAGTCCAAAATGTTTGGCGACTTGTCGAATAGCGTGGATAAAAAGAAAATGATAACAAAGCCTATTTTGTTGATTGTTGTTCAAATATATGTTAAAATATACAATTAGTAAATAATAAAGATATTGCAAGCAACTGCTTGTGTCATTTTTAGATTAAAAATTAAGGAGTTTTATGTCGAAAACAATAAAAGTAATTTTTTTAGGTGGAGTTGGTGAAATTGGAAAAAATATGACTGCTATCGAATATGGCGATGATATTATCATTGTCGATTGCGGAGTATCATTTCCAAGTGACGACAGCCCTGGCATCGATGCAATCATACCAGATATAACCTATATCAAACAAAACATCAAAAAATTGAGAGGTATTGTGCTTACACACGGCCACGAGGACCATATTGGCGCACTACCTTATTATGCTGAACAACTCAACGTACCAATTTACGGGACGGCTCTCACTTTGGGCTTGCTTGAAAGAAAACTTGGCAAGGACGGCAAAAAGTGCAAACTTATGACTGTTGACGCTGGGGACACTATAACGCTTGGCGGTATAACGGTTGAGTTCATCAAAGTGGCTCACTCTATGGCGGGTGCGTGCGCTCTTGCAATCACAACTCAAATTGGTGTTGTGTTTGTAACGGGCGACTTTAAGTTTGACAATACGCCGATAGACGGCAAAAAAACAGACGTACAAAGAATAGCAGAAATCGGAGCAAAAGGCGTTCTGCTTATGCTTGGCGAGTCCACAAACGTGGAAAGGAAAGGCAGTTCTACGTCCGAGAGAGTTGTAGGACAAGGGTTGGAAAATATTTTTGTATCCAATACGGATAAAAGAATTATTATTGCAACGTTTGCATCATCAAACTATCGTGTTCAACAGATTTTGTGGCTTGCAAAAAAATACAACAGAAAAGTTGTGCTTGCTGGCAGAAGTATGAAAGGTATGGTTGAAGTTGCCCAAAAAGTTGGTGAACTTGAAATACCGAAAGGAATTTTGGTTGACAGCATAGGCAAATTGTTGCCAAGCGAAACCATTGTTTTGGCTACTGGTTCACAAGGCGAGCCAATGAGCGCGCTAAACTGTATGTCAAAAGGTGAGTTCAACAAAATCAACGTAGGAAACGATGACGTGGTAGTTTTAAGTTCGTCACCAATTCCTGGAAACGAAAAGTCAGTTTATGACGTAATCAACAACCTTTTCAAAAAAGGAGCAAACGTTATTTATGACAGTATGAACGAAGTTCACGTTTCGGGACACGCTTATGAGGAAGAACTTAAAATGATGCTGTCATTAGTTCACCCGAAATTCTTTATGCCTGTTCACGGCGAATATCGTCATCAATTCAAACATATGCAAGTTGCAAACTCATTGGGTATTCCAAAGAAGAACATAATTATTCCTGCGCTTGGAGAATGTTACGGAATAAACGCAAAGGGCATAAGACAACACTCAAACGTGCCTTCTGGCATTGTTTACGTTGACGGTGTTGTGCTTGACGACGGAAGTACGCTTGTAAGCGACCGCCGTTCGCTTGCTGAATACGGAATTTTGATTATTTTGGCGGCGGTAAGCCCCGAGGGCAAAATTGTTGGCGACGTTGAAATTATTTCACGCGGGTTCAATATGACAGACGACGTTGCAGATTTAGTTAAGCGCAACGTGAAAAGCGTCATTGAAAGCAATGATAAAGAAAACGATTATTCAGATATGGCAAAATCAGTCAAAAAAGCAATTCGTAAGCAATTTATGAAGGACAGAGATTTTCCAATTATAATTCCTGTTATAGTTGAAGACTAACAATTAACTTATGCAAAGAAAACCTATAATTTTAATTTTTACGTCCTCTGACGAAAGAGGAAATTTCAGCGGAATGCTTAAAGACGCCATTGTTAAAAAGGGCGTCTATAATGCCGTTGTTTTGGATGAATTTAATTATTACAGAAAAAAACCATCTAAGTTTTTGGTGTCACTTGAAAACAGCGTAATAGGCAAGTTTTTCAACAAAATTAAAACATCAATTCTTTCTAAAAATAAGAAAGTTGCAAAAAAACTTTCCAAAAAGGAAAGAAGAATTAAAAATGCAATAATTAGGTTTAATCCAGAGTATATTTTGACAGTTACTCCATTTGCGCAAAATTCGGTTGTTGAAGCAAAAATTATTGCAGGGCTTAAAAATTCCGTGGTATATTTTTATCCATATTTAACGGCTGACAAAAGCATAATCAACAGTCAAACAGACTTATATTTGCTTGAAAATGGCGAATTGAAAAACATGCTTGTGGACAATCATTTGTCACCCAAAAAAGCAGTAGTTTTAGGTTTGCCATACAGCTTGAAAAAGTTGGAAAGAGACGAAACAAATCTTTTGAAACAGGAGTTTGGCTTACCCAAATCTAAAACTGTTTTACTTAATGCAAATGACAAAAAAGAATGTGAAAATATTTTATCTTTGCTTGTCGACCAAGGTGATATTATAAACGTTGCTGTAAACTGCGCAAATGCGGACGTATCTCATTTTGGTAATATTTTGGCAAAGGGAAAGGGTATGACAATTCAGTTTATCAAAAGTGAAAATTTGGATAAATTGATTTCTGTGAGCGATATTCTTATTACTGAATGTGATATTCCAATCATATATAAAGCGTTTGGCGTAAAGTTGCCCGTTATAAGTTTTGCAAGAAATTCCCAAGAAGAAAAAGATTTGAATTATCTGAGAAATAACGGATTGATAATAAAGTCTGAAGACAATTTAGATATTGTAAAATCGCTTTACACACTTTTGCAAACAAATGAAAAATGCAACTTGCAAGAAGCTGGGGCAAAGTTTGTGGAAATCAGTTCGCTTGATAATATAACCGATTTTTTAACAAGTTTTACTGAGTTTTATAAGGAAGAAGAAAATGGCGACCGTTAAAAGCATATCTGTTTTAGCCAAAAAATTAGGTTTCAAAGTAGGAGATGACGTCATAACATTGGGCGGTTATCCTATGCAAGATATTCTTGATTATCTTTATTACGACAACGAAAACCATTTTGACGCCCAAATAGTGCGTGACGGCAAAACTAAGACGATTAAGGTACACAAAAAGGACGGACAAGGTTTAGGTTTAGAATTTAATTTAGAAATGAAGCCCAAAGTTTGCAGAAACAAATGCATTTTTTGTTTTGTCGACCAACTTCCCAAAGGACTTAGAGATACGCTTTATATCAAGGACGACGACTATCGTTTTAGCTTTATAAGCGGAAGTTACGTTACAATGACAAACGTAAGTGAAGAAGATATTGAGCGCATAATTAGGTTGAAATTAAGTCCGCTTTACATATCCGTACACGCATACGACGACCAAATAAGAACAAAAATGCTGAGAAATCCCAACTCAGTAAAACTTATTCCATATATGAAGCGACTTGGTGAAAATGGTATCAAGATGCACACGCAACTTGTTATTGTGCCAACCATAAACGACGGCGAAGTTCTGGAACAAAGTATAAGAGGCCTTAGCACAATAAAAGGTGTTGAAACAATAGCCGTTGTGCCTGTGGGGTTGACGGGGCATAGATGCGGTTTGGATAACTTGCCGTGTGTAGATTGCGAAAACGCTGTCAAAACAATAAAACTTGTTGAAAAGCTACATTGTGACCTCAACGGAATATGTTGGTGCGCTGACGAGTATTACGTAAAAGCGGGCTTAAACGTAAAACCTTATGAGTATTACGCAGACTTTGAACAAATTGAAAACGGAGTTGGATTGCTTGCAGATTTCAAGGATAATTTTGAATATTCGCTTGCAACAGCTCAAAAAAAGAATATAAATAAAAGAATATTGTTTGTAACAGGCGTTTCATTCAAGCCATTGCTCGAAAAAATTATCGTAAACGCAGAAGAAAAACTAGGAATAACTGCAAAAGTAGTTGGTATAGAAAACAACTTCTTTGGGAAATCGGTTACTGTTGCAGGGCTTGTTACCGCAGGCGATATAATTGAACAGATTAAGGGCGAAACCTATGACGCGGTTTGTTTGCCTGACAATATGCTGAGAGAATTTTCAGACGTGTTTTTGGACAACGTAAGTTTGAAACAACTTGAAGAAAACATTGGAGCGCCCGTGATTGTGCTTTCACATAACGGAGCGGATATAGCGTCAAAAATCATTGAATTTTACGACAAATAACGTCTGTTTTAACAGAACAGAAAACAGTAAGTCAAACAAATTTTGACAAAAATGAATACGAGGATATTATGGCAAAACCTTTGGTGGCAGTAGTTGGCCGTCCCAACGTGGGAAAATCAACTTTATTTAATCGTTTGGTAGGCAATAGAATTTCTATTGTAGAAGACACTCCAGGTGTTACGCGTGACCGCATATATGCAGATTGCGAATGGTGTGGCAGGGCTTTTTCTTTGATTGACACAGGCGGTTTGGAGATTAAAAGTCAAGACGAAATGTGGTCGCACATAAGAAATCAAGTGGAAATTGCATTGGAGACTGCTGACGCTGTCGTATATGTTGTTGACGGCAAAACAGGGCTTACTATGGACGACCACGCTATCGCAAGTTATATAAGAAAAAGCAACTTGCCCGTTGTGCTTGCGGTGAACAAACTTGACAACAACGAAGTTTACAACACCTATGATTTTTATTCATTGGGATTTGGAGAGCCTTTGGCTGTTTCAGCTGAACAAGGCAAAGGTTTAGGGGATTTGCTTGACGCTATTTGTGAGGTTATACCCGAGTATAACGTAGAGCAAGATGCCGACAAAATTAAGATTGCAATAGTAGGTAAGCCGAATGCAGGAAAATCATCGCTTACGAACAAATTATTGGGATATGAGCGTTGCATTGTCAGCGATATTGCAGGCACAACACGTGACGCAATCGATACTGACCTTACGGTAGGTGACGATAAATATTTGATTATTGACACAGCGGGAATGCGCAAAAAAAAGAGCGTCAACGAAGATTTGGAACGCTACTCTGTTATGAGAGCGTTGCTTGCGGTAAGACGCGCAGACGTTGTTTTGATTGTATGTGACGCAAATGAAGGCTTAACAGAACAAGACGTAAAAATTGCAGGTTTTGTGCACGAAGAAGGCAAACCATCGCTTATTGTTATGAATAAGTGGGATTTGGTGGATAAAGACAATTCTACTGTAAATACTTTTGAGAAAAAATTGGCGGAAGATTTGAAATTTATGGATTATTACAAGTCCGTTTACGTATCGGCAAAAAGCGGAAAGAGAGTTGAAAATATTTTACCGCTTGCAAAGCAGATTGTGGAAAATAATTCAAGAAGAATAAATACGGGATTGCTCAACGAAGTTTTGAATGAAGCAATACGCATAACAGAACCACCAGCCAGACTTGGCAAACGTCTTAAACTATATTTTATCACTCAAGTGGCAATAAATCCGCCAACGTTTATCATCAAGGTAAACGACCCTGAACTTGTTCATTTCAGCTATAAGAGGTATCTTGAAAACGTGATGAGAAAGAGCTTTGATTTTAGCGGTACGCCAATAAAAATTCTTATCAGGAAAAATGACGAGGAACGATAAATTGCTTGCACAGCAAATAATAGTGTGATAAAATTTCATAAGATTTCTGAAAAGAAATAGGAGATTTATGGATTATAAAATTCTTTCAAAAAATGAATTGGAATTATTGCTTGAAGAAGAACGCAAAAATTTCAAAAAACTTGCAAAACGTGGTATTACTGTTGATATGACTAGAGGTCGTCCCGCAAAGGAACAGCTTGAAATTGCAATGCCAATGCTTCAAAACGCAGCTACTTATAACTATGCCTTGAGTTCGGCGGACGCCCGAAATTATGGAGAACCCGCAGGCATTAAAGAAGCAAGGGTTTTGTTTGCTGAAATTTTTGACGTAAAACCCGAAGAAGTCATAGTGAACGATGGAAGCAGTCTTGACTTGATGTATATGCTTATTCAGTTTGCAATGCAGTTTGGCGTTTTAGGTTCAACACCGTGGAACAAACTTAAAAAAGTAAAATTTATTTGTCCAGCACCAGGATATGACCGCCATTTTTCAATCTGCGAAACATTCGGTATTGATATGGTGACAATTCCTATGTTGCAGGACGGTCCTGATATGGACTTGTTGGAAGCTCTTGTAAAAGAGGACGACTCAATCAAGGGTATATGGTGCGTACCTAAATATTCAAATCCAACTGGGATTGTGTTTTCTGACAAAGTTGTTGAACGTTTGGCAAATATGAAAACAGCCGCCACAGATTTTAGAATATTTTGGGACAACGCTTACGTTGTTCACAGCCTTTACGACGGAGATGACAAACTTAAAAACATTTTTGACGCAAGCAAAAAAGCGGGTACTTACGACCGTGTTTATTCTTTTGCTTCAACATCAAAAATTACGTTTGCTGGCAGCGGAATTGCTGCGCTTGCCGCCTCTGAAAACAACGTACAAGACATTTTGAAAAAAATGTTTTTCAAGCAAATCAACCCAAACAAAGTCAACCAAGTTATGCACGTTAACTTTTTGAAGAACCTTGACAATATTAAAAAAATTATGGTGCAACACGCAAATGTGTTAAGACCAAAATTTCAACTTTTTGATGAAAAATTTACCCAAGCGTTTTATGGTGACCAATATGTTAGTTGGTCAAAACCACGTGGAGGTTATTTTATATCGGTTGATGTAAAATCGTGCGCTAAGAGAATTGTTGAGTTGTCATCACTAGCTGGCGTCAAATTTACAGCGGCAGGCGCAACCTTCCCCTACAAAAACGATGACCACGACTCAAATATAAGAATTGCGCCGTCAGTTCCTAATTTGCAAGAAATGGATTATGCCATCGAAGTGTTGGTGTCTGCCATTAGACAAGCTAGAATAGAATTGGTGTTGACAAAACTAATCTAACCAAATTGACCGATTTTTCGGTCAATTTTTATTAAGAAATCTTTATATGAGGTATATACTATGAACAAAATTTATCAGGGCAAAACAAAAGACGTCTATTCTCTTGACAATGGCAATGTTCTTCTCAAATTCAAGGACGATTGCACGGGTAAAGACGGCGTTTTCGACCCAGGCGAAAACACGGTTGGTCTTACCATTGACGGAATTGGCAAAGCTAATCTTGAAGTTTCGGTTATGTTCTTTGAAATTCTAAAGAAAGCGGGCATTAAAACTCACTATATTGGTGCGAATATTGCTGACGCAACAATGGAAGTCTTACCTGCCAAGGTTTTTGGTAAAGGTCTTGAAATAATTTGCCGACTTGTTGCAACTGGTAGTTTTGTACGTCGTTACGGCGAATATATTGCCGATGGAACAAAACTTGAAGGCGGATATGTTGAAGCTACATTGAAAGATGATATGCGCGGCGACCCGTTGATTACGTCAGAAGGACTTTCAGCTCTTGGCATCATGTCACAAAAAATGTTTGACAGTATGAAATCTCAAACTCTTGCCATCACAAAAATTGTTGCAGATGAACTTAAAAAAAAGGGTTTGGAACTTTGGGATATTAAGTTTGAATTTGGCTACAACAATGGCGAAGTTATACTTATTGATGAAATTGCAAGCGGAAATATGCGTGTCTACAAAAACGGTAAAATTGTTGACCCCGTCGAGCTTACAAAAATTATTTTAGCAAAATAGTATAAAAGGCTATTCATAAAAATAATTAACAATAAACGTACATATATAAGCTACCCAAATTTGAGGTAGCTTTTTTATGTTCAAAAATGTGCTTTCAAAAAAATCAAAATATATTGTTTTATTTGTCATATTTCAAATTTTTGTTCCATATATTTTAGCAAACCGATATGGAGGAATTTATGGAGAATTTTGACCTTTACCGAGATATAGCCACAAGAACGGGCGGAGATATCTATGTCGGAGTAGTCGGACCTGTGCGAACAGGGAAGTCAACTTTGATAAAACAGGTTATGCAACAATTTATTTTGGACGGCATTATTGATGAAAATGACAAACGGCGCGCTATTGATGAAATTCCACAATCTGCCGACGGAAAAACAGTTATGACAACTCAGCCGAAATTTGTGCCTAACGAAGCGGTAAAAGTGCATTTTTCAGACAAACTCGCGCTTAATATGCGTATGGTAGACTGTGTTGGCTATATGGTTGACGGCGCGTTAGGCGGTGTAGAAGACGGACGTGAGCGTGTGGTTATGACGCCGTGGTCAGATAAGGGAATGCCTTTTGCAAAAGCAGCAGAAATTGGAACAGAAAAGGTGATAAAAGAGCATAGCACAATTGCGCTTGCTGTGTTTACTGACGGCAGTTTTTCAGAAATTCCACGCGACAATTATCAAAGCGCAGAAGACCGAATTGTTAAAGAACTGAAAGACATAGGTAAACCTTTTGCAATTATTCTTAACACGGCAGACCCGCTCAGTCCTAAGGCTGTCGAATTGCGTACAGAATTGCAGGCAAAGTATGACGCCCCCGTGCTGCTTAAAAACGTTATGGCAATAGGGCAATTTGACATAGCTGAGATTATGGAAAGCATATTGATGGAATTTGAAGTTAAACTTATTGATTTTGACCTTCCTCGCTGGATACAGGCGTTGGATACAGACAGCAAGATTGTAGCTGAATTACTGAATATTGTCAGCGAACTAGGCAAGGAAATTCACAAAATGAAGGACTTTGACGAAATTGACAAGTTCTTTGAAAATACTGTTTATTGGAAACTTCCAGAAGGCATTGAACTTGACGCTGGAAAGGGTAGAATTGAAGTCAAACTTATGCCAAAATCTGAAATTTTCTACAAAGTTTTGAGTGATGAATGCGGTGTTGAAATAAATGACGATTTTGACCTTATGAATCAACTCAGGAATATGGCGTACACCCACTCTAAGTCGTTGAAACTTGCTGACGCTATGGAACAGGTTGCAAGCCTTGGATATGGAATAGTTATGCCGTCTATGGACGAAATTGAGCTTAAAGAACCTGAACTTTTGAAACAAGGTCAGCAATATGGCATAAAACTTAAAGCCACAGCTCCGTCGTTACACATTATGAGAGTTGACGTTGAAACCGAGGTTGCGCCTATTGTTGGAAGCGAGCAACAGTCTGCGGATTTGGTTGAAAGTATGCTAAGTGACTTTGAAAACGACAAACAGGCTATTTGGGATATGAATATATTTGGTAGGTCTTTAAGTTCTCTTGTTGCGGACGGAATAATAAACAAGTTGTCAAACGTTCCGTCTGAGGCAGAAGTAAAACTCAAAAAAACGTTGACACGCATTGTCAACGAAGGTAAAGGTGGAGTTATCTGTATATTATTATGACGCCGTTTGCAAAGGATGAGCAAGGCAACCGTAAAATCGGTTGCCTTTTTTATGGATAACGGTTGGTAAAAAGTGTTTGTTGGTGTATAATATCAAAAAGTATATTTTAGGAGTTACCTATGAAGGCTATTGTTTCTGTTTTGGGCGTCGATAAAACTGGCATAATTGCAAAAGTTTCTGACACTCTTTTCAAAATGAACATCAATATTGAAGATATTTCACAAACCATTATGCAAGATTATTTTACAATGATTATGATGATTGGCTTTGACGGTTGCGCAATAGAGGACGTCAATGATGCTTTGCAAAAAGTCGCAAAAGATATGGACGTTGAAATTAACGTGCGCCACGAGGATATTTTCAAGTCTATGCATAGAATATAATTATGGTGGGATATGATAAACAATAGTGAAATTTTTGAAACTATCGAAATGATTAAGGTTCAAAACCTTGATATAAGGACAATAACAATGCATTTGTCCTTGTTTGATTGTATTTCAGATGATAAAGAAAAAACAGCGAAAAAAGTTTACGACAAACTTATTGCAAAGGCGTCTGGAATTAGAGAAGTCGCCGACAAAATTCAAGCAAAATACGGCATTCCAATTGTAAACAAACGCTTGTCAGTCAGCCCTATAAGTCTGATTGGAGCGTCAAGTGGCGGTTATCGTGAAATAGCATTGGCTATGGATAAAGTTGCCCACGAAATTGGAATTGATTTTATTGGCGGTTATTCTGCTTTGGTTCAAAAATCTATGACCAAAGAAGAAATTGAATTTATCCATACAATTCCGCAAGTGCTTGCTGAAACTGAAAGGGTTTGCAGTTCTGTAAACGTAGGCTCAACAAGAGCTGGCATAAATATGGACGCCGTCAAACTTATGGGCGAAATCGTCAAAGAAACGGCAAAAGCTAGCAAGGATAATGGAAGTATTGGTTGCGCTAAATTGGTTGTTTTTGCAAATGCTGTTGAAGATAATCCATTTATGGCTGGCTCATTTAACGGTGTGTCTGAAGGTGACGCGGTAATAAACGTTGGAATTTCTGGTCCTGGCACCGTTAAGGCTGCTCTCGAAAGAATTAAAGGTGAAGATTGCGCCGTTATGGCAGAAGTTATCAAAAAGACTGCATTCAAAATTACACGTATAGGTGAACTTGTTGGCAGAGAAGCCGCAAAAATGTTGGGCGCAGAATTTGGAATTATTGATTTATCGCTTGCTCCAACTCCAATCAGAAACGACAGCGTTGCCGAAGTTCTTGAAGAAATGGGCTTGTCAACAGTTGGAACACACGGAACGACAGCTTGCCTTGCTATGCTCAACGACGCAGTAAAAAAAGGCGGAACAATGGGAAGTTCACGCGTTGGTGGTTTAAGTGGTGCGTTTATCCCTGTAAGCGAAGATATTGGAATGATTGAAGCCGTAAAGAAAGGCGCAATTTCTTTGGATAAACTTGAAGCTATGACGTCAGTATGTTCAGTCGGCTTGGATATGATTGCAATTCCTGGTGATACCTCGGCAAAAACTATATCTGCTATAATTGCCGATGAAGCCGCTATTGGTGTTATAAACAACAAAACGACAGCTGTTAGGGTTATTCCTGTTTACGGCAAACAAGAAGGTTTTGTTGATTTTGGCGGACTTTTAGGATATGCTCCGATTATGCCTGTGGGCGATGGTAACGCCGATGCGTTTATATCACGCGGGGGACGTATTCCTGCCCCAATTCACTCCTACAAAAACTAAATTATAAGTGTTTGTGTAAATGTTTTAACAGATAAATTAAAAAGTCGCGTTTTGCGACTTTTTTCATATTGAAATAATTGTTCATTAGCGTTATAATACTTATGTTGAGGTAAAAAATGAAAGTTGTTGTAATCAACGGAAGTCCCAAAGGAAGAAAAAGCGTTACTTTGCAAACAATTCTTTATTTGAAAAAAGTTTTCATTGAAGATGAGTTTGAAATTATCAACGTGGCGCAAAAAATTAGAACTTATGAAGAAGACAAAAAGTTCTTTGAGGTTGTGGACGCTTGTCACCAAGCGGACGTGATTTTGTTTTCTTATCCTGTTTATACCTTCCTTGTTCCTGAACAACTTATGCGTTTCATCAATATGTTGACATCTAAAAACATTACCTTTGACAACGCATACGTCACACAAATTTCAACGTCAGCAAAGTTCTATGACATTACAGCGCATAACTATATAAGGGACATAGCAGGCGATTTCAATTCAAAATATATCGATGGCATTTCGGAAGGTATAGAAGACCTTTTGAATGAGAAGTTTAGAGAAGAACTTAAAAAATGGTGGGGTTACGTTTCGTATAAT
>CAZQGE010000033.1:0-13975 GCA_964592815.1 uncultured Bacteroidaceae bacterium
CTATGCGTAACATAAAACTGTCGTTCTAACATAATCATTTCGCGATAGCTGTTCACTTTTACCAAAGCGGGAGCAGTTTGATAAAACCCTAATGTTCCAACAAGTTTATCATCTATCTTATTCATTTTAACCTATCAATAATTTTTCGCATCTTATCTGCTTGGTCAGGGCTCATAAACATTTTTGCCGTTTCATAAATTTTTTCAAAATCGGAGACGTTAAACTTTCCGTCTTTTTTTAATTTTTCAACTTCCTTATAAAGTTCTGAGTTTAATTCATCTTCCGACTTTGACGAATATTCATTGTATTTATTTTCAAAATCTTTTTTTTCTTTCTCGCTCATATTTTGATATGCGTTTTGTGCATCAAATCCGTTTTTGTTTCCATTTCCGTAGTTACAGCTTTTACCGTTTCCATTTCCACAGTTACAGTTTTTGTCGTCATTGTTTGCTCTGTTCCAAAAATCCATAAGCCTCCTCCGTCACATTCATAATATGCCAACATATACTGAAAGTGCGTGGTGAAAAATGAATTTTGATTTTAGTTCAATTATGAGAATGCTGCCTATGTTTACAAATGGTGGCGGTGTAAACCAAAATAATAGTGGTGGTGGGTCGCCATTGTCGTCAATATTCTCTATGCTTTCTGGCTTTAACAACGGAAACAACTCCCAAAGAAATAATAACGAAACCGCCGATAATCAACAGAATTTCAAACAACAAAAAGCCTACGCATCATCATTTCAAGCGCAAAATGGAATTGGCGATAAAATATATGACGAACAATCTAACAATGAAGAAAAACGGCAAGATGCTCCTATAAATGATAGTTTTATGAATATGTTGCCTATGTTTATGAATATGATGACAAACACAAAAGCACAAACAGCAAGCACTCAAAATAAAACTGACGCAAAATTTAAGCAATTCTATGACAAAGACAACAGATATTGCAAAAAAGATTACATAACAAGCAAGTTTGGATTTCAACGAATAAGTTTTGCAGGAAAAAAAGTTGTTGAAACTTTGGATAACATAAAAGCAAGCACTCTATCGACATAATTTTGGTAAAAAAAAAGCGTGCCAAAAAGGCGCGCTTTTGAAAACATTATTTTAGAAAATTATTACATGATTACGTCTTCAGCATAAAGTGGGTGTTTATCACAAAGCGCAACAACTTTTGCTTTTACGCTTTCAATGGCACTTTCACCACCAAATACGATGTCTGCTATGCAATTACCAACAATTTTCATATCATCTTCATTCATTCCTCTTGTTGTAACTGATGGTGTACCAATACGCACTCCGCTTGTTACAAAGGGCTTTTCTGGGTCATTTGGAATAGCATTTTTATTGACTGTAATATGCGCTTCATCCAACCACGCTTCAAGTTGCTTGCCCGTTACGCCAGTACCAACAAGATTAAGAAGCATAAGATGGTTATCAGTTCCACCAGAAACAAGTTTTAAGCCTCTTGAAAGCAACGTTTCTGATAATGCCTTAGCATTTTTTACAACTTGCTGTTGATAGGCTTTGAATTCGGGACTCAACGCTTCCTTAAAAGCAACAGCTTTAGCAGCAATAATGTGCATTAAAGGACCACCTTGGCTTGCTGGGAATATGGTTTTGTTTATAAGTTTTGCATATTCTTCATTATTGGTCAAAATCAAACCGCCTCTTGGTCCACGCAAAGTCTTGTGAGTTGTTGAAGTAACAAAGTCAGCGTAAGGAATAGGACTTGGATGAACACCTGCCGCTACCAAACCTGCTATGTGCGCCATATCAACCATAAAATATGCGCCAACTTCGTCTGCAATCTCACGGAATTTGGCAAAATCAATAGTTCTTGCGTATGCGCTTGCGCCCGCAACAATCATTTTAGGTTTGCATTCTAGTGCGATTTTTCTAACTTCGTCATAGTCAATTTTACCTGTTTCTGCGCTTACGCCATAGGATACGGAATTAAAGACCTTTCCGCTTAAATTAACTTTTGCGCCGTGTGTCAAGTGTCCGCCGTCAGCAAGCGACATACCCAAAATTGTATCTCCTGGGTTAAGAACGCTGTAATAAACGGCAAAGTTTGCGTTTGAACCGCTGTGTGCTTGAACGTTTGCAAATTTAGCACCAAACAATTCCTTTGCTCTTTCAATAGCAAGTTCCTCAGCTGTGTCAACAAACTGGCAACCGCCGTAATAACGCTTACGTGGATACCCTTCTGCGTACTTGTTGGTGTAAAAACTTCCTGCTGCTGCCATAACCGCAGGTGTAACAATATTCTCGCTTGCTATAAGTTCCAAATTATGTCTTTGACGTTCCAATTCTAAAACCATAGAATTATAAAGTTCCTCGTCAACTGACTTAATTACTTTAAGGTCAACCATTCCTATCTCCTTTGTATTAAACGGCGCGCCGTCAATTACCTTTATAAAAGTTTGTCAAGTGCTTCCGAAAATTGAGCTTTTTGTCTTAAACCGATAAGTTTTTCTTTTACTTCGCCATTCTTAAAAATAAAAACAGCTGGTATAGACATAATTCCGAATTTTTCGGCAAGTTCGGGTTCATCATCAACATTAACTTTGCAAACTTTGACTTTGCCAGCATAATCGTCAGCCAATTCTTCAACGACAGGTGCGAGCATTTTGCAAGGTCCGCACCAACTTGCCCAAAAATCGACCAACACTAAAGTGTTTTCCGTCAAAATTTCGTCAAAATTGTTTTGATTAAGGTTCACATAGTTTCCACTCATATAACTCTCCTTATACTAACTGAATTCAAGACTATTTTTTAGAACTCTCGTTTTCAGAAATATCCGTATTACTGCTTTGGACAACAGTTTGTGACGTGCATATTGCGGTCATTGTTGGTGAAAAACATTTCTTCTTTCTTATGACAAATCTGTCAAGCAGAAACGCCACAACAAAGCCTAAAACCAAACCGCCTATGCTCATAAGTATTTGCGCCAATTGTGATAAAACCGAACCAACGCCAATGCCAATTCCAACAAGTATCAATGGAATTATATAAACTATCACAGCTGCTGTCAACACAAACTGTTCGCCCATTTGAACTTCAACAAAATCGCCGATATTTGCGTTCAATTCATTGTCAATCACAATTTGGACTTTCATTCCATCACGTGTAGTTGCGCACATATGACAGCTGTCGCAAGCTGTTCTTCTATCAAATTGAACAGTAGCTTTTTTGCCTTTTAATTTTACGACAACGCCTCTTTCTGTCATTTCAAATACTCCAAAATTTTATCAATTTCAATGCTTTGCGAATTACCATCTTTCATATTCTTCAAATCTGCATATCCGCTTTCAAGTTCGTTATCGCCAAGGACAATAACATACTGCGCATTGCATCTGTCAGCATATTTCATCTGCGGTTTTACACCTCTTTCCATAAGGTCATATTCAACTGAAATACCGTTTTTTCGCAATTCAAAAGCAATTTCACGTGCTTTTTCAGACGCCCTTTCTCCAATCGATGCCAAATAAATTTTTGTGCCTAAGTCTTGCGAATTCAACTTGTTCAAGTTTTCAAGAACAAGCAAAAGTCTTTCAAGTCCCAATCCGAAACCTATTGCAGGAGTGGGTTTTCCTCCAACTTCTTCAACAAGGTGATTGTATCGTCCACCACCACAAACTGTACCTTGTGCGCCAATATCCGACGACACAAATTCAAAAACTGTGCGGGTGTAATAGTCCAAACCTCTTACAATGTTTGCATTTACTTTGAACGAAATTCCCCTTTCTGTCAGCAATTTTTGCACTTCTTCAAAATGCGCTTTGCAATCATTGCATAAATAATCTGTAATTTTTGGAGCTTGCGCAGTAATAACCTTGCATTTTTCTTCTTTGCAATCTAAAATCCGCAACGGATTTTTTTCAAATCTAGCTTGGCATTGACCGCACATATTATTCAAATTTGAGCCAATATATTCTTTTAACGCTTTGTTATATTCTGCTCTACAAGTTTTGCAACCTATGCTGTTTACGTTAAGTTCAAGTTCACTAAGCCCCGCCTTTCTTAAAAAAGTGTCGGCTAGCATAATAACTTCTGCATCAGCAGTCGGAAATTCACTTCCAAACATTTCAACACCAAATTGATGATGTTCTCTAAGTCTGCCGTTTTGTGGTTTTTCATACCTAAATACAGGCGCAATATAGTACGCTTTAAGGGGTATAATTCCTTGGTTCAAATTGTTTTCAATAAAACATCTTGCAACGCCTGCCGTCCCTTCTGGACGTAAAGTTATGCTTCGACCGCCTTTGTCTTCAAAAGTATACATTTCCTTTGTTACAATATCCGTAGTTTCGCCAACTCCGCGTAAAAACAATTCGGTATGTTCAAATATAGGCGTTCTGATTTCCTTAAAGCCAAATAGCGTTGCGGTTTCTCTCGCCATATTTTCAACAAAGTGCCACTTGTATGCCTCAGACGGCAACATATCTTTTGTTCCCTTTGGTATGTTAATCATCAAATCCCCTGCCTTTACAGAATATACCTTTTAAGATTTCCCTCTTTGAATTTTGTTTGCAAATGCGTTTCAACGTATTCTTTGTTTATATCAATTTTTTTAGTTTCGTTGTCGTCAGCCTCATAAAGTATGTCTTTCAACAAGGCTTCAAGCACAGCGTGCAAACGTCTTGCGCCCAAGTTTTCGCTGTTTTCATTTTCAATAAACGCCACTTTAGCAATTTCTTTTATTGCTTCATCGTCAAAATTAAGTTCTACTCCGTCAACGTTAAGCAATTCCTTGTATTGCTTTAGAACGGCATTATCTGGCTCTGTTAAAATTTTTACGAAATCTTCTTCCGTAAGGTTATCAAGTTCAACCTTAATCGGAAAACGACCTTGAAGCTCAGGTATCAAGTCTTCCATACGCGAAATGTGGAATGCACCCGCCGCTATAAACAAGATAAAATCTGTGCGAATTGTGCCGTGTTTGGTTTGAACCGAGCAACCTTCAACAATAGGCAAAATATCTCTTTGGACGCCTTCGCGCGACACGTCGTGTCCTTGTTGGGCGCTATTTTTTGATGCAACTTTGTCAATTTCATCAAGAAAAACAACTCCGTTTTGCTCTGCTCTTGTCAATGCGTCAGAAATGATACTGTCTTCGTCAACCATTTTTTCCGACTCTTGACTGACAATCAAATCAATGGCTTGTTTTACGGTAAGTTTTCTTTTCTTTTTTTGACCGCCTGGCATCATATTGCCAAATATGCTGCCCAAATCAATTTCATTTCCAACTCCGTTTCCTGGCGCAAGTTGAATTGTTTTGGGTTGTTGTTTAACTTCCATTTCAATGGTAATTCCGTCCAAATGCCCTGCTCTTATTTCTGACAAAAGTTCTTCTTTAAGTTCAGCGTCAGACTTTGTGGTATCGTTTAAGGCTTTTTTTCTTATTGGAAGCAAAATGTCCACAAGTTTGTTTTCCGCAATTTCCGTAGCTTTTGGCGTAACTTCTTTGAACTTTTCGTCCTTCACCATTCTAATTGACGCTTCAACTAAGTCACGAATTATGCTTTCAACGTCTCTTCCGACATATCCGACTTCTGTAAACTTTGTCGCTTCAACTTTGACAAACGGAGCTTTGACTATTTTTGCAAGCCTTCTTGCGATTTCCGTCTTACCTACACCCGTTGGCCCTTTCATAATGATATTTTTTGGGGTGATTTCTTCACGCATTTCCTCTGAAAGTAAACTGCGTCTATAACGGTTTCTTAGCGCAATAGCAACTGCTATTTTTGCATCGTTTTGACCTATAATATATCTGTCCAATTCTTGAACAATTTGTTTTGGGGTAAGTTCCATATTCACTCCTCAACGGTTTCAACCGTAATGTGGTCGTTTGTAAACACACATAATTCAGATGCAATTTTAAGTGAACGCAAAGCAATTTCGTCAGCTGGCAACTCAGTTGCCGCTGCCAATGCCCTTGCCGCCGCCAACGCATAGTTTCCACCACTTCCTATTGCACAAATTCCACTTTCTGGCTCGATAACTTCACCGCTGCCTGAAACAATATAAAGAGAGGTTTTGTCTGCAACAATAAGTAATGCTTCAAGTTTTCTTGCAACCTTGTCGCTTCTCCAAAGTTCGGCAAGCTCAACTGCTGCACGCATAAGATTTCCGCTGTATTTTTGCAACATTTCTTCAAATTTTTCAGACAACGCAAAAGCGTCAGAAACTGAACCTGCAAAGCCAATTACAACTTTGCCGTTATATATTCTTTTAACTTTGACGGCATTTCCTTTCATAATGACGCTTTCGCCCATTGTAACTTGTCCGTCACCTGCAACTGCCGTAAGACCGTTTCGTTTTACAGCACAAATTGTAGTTCCTCTAAATTCCATATAATTTACTCCTTTTTCATTCGGGTTTCAGTCTAACTTGGATTGCCCGTATCCAAACAAAGTATATTTAATTAGGCTTAATTATACCTTAAAAATTCAAATTTGCAACATACGCCGACATATCTTTTACACTTCTTTCAAAATACATTTGCTTTCTTGCTTTTTTATCTCTGCATTCGACAGTCGGCAAAATACCAAAGTTGGCGTTCATCGGTTGAAATTCGCCAGCATTTTCAGATACGTATCTTGTCAATGCTCCAATAATTGTAGTGTCGGGGAAAGTCAATGCTTGCTTCCCTTCAAACTCTCTTGCCATCGAAATTCCTGCAATAAGTCCACTCATTATGCTTTCAACATAGCCTTCCACACCTGAGAGTTGACCTGCAATATATATTTTGTTTTTTCCTTTAAGTCTAAAATTTCTGTCAATGGTATTAGGTGCGTTAACGTACGTATTACGGTGCATAATACCATATCTAACGTATTCGGCATTATTTAATGCTGGTATCAAACTAAAAACTCGCTTTTGCTCCAAAAAAGTCAAATTCGTTTGAAATCCAACAATATTGTAACAATCTCCCGCTACATTTTCTTTTCGTAATTGAACAACGGCATAAGCCTTGTCTCCCGTAATCGGGTGTCGTAATCCAACGGGTTTTAGTGGCCCAAAACGCATTGTATCACTTCCACGCTTTGCCATTTCTTCAATAGGCATACAACCACCAAACAATTCTTTTTTTTCAAACGACTTCAACAAAACCTGTTGAGCCGTCAACAATTCATTAAAAAAATTCTCATATTCCTGCTTATTCATAGGAAGATTGAGATAATCATCTCCACCTTTTCCGTAACGTCCACCAAAATATGCTTTTGACATATCTATGCTGTCGAACTCAACGATTGGAGCAACGGCATCATAGAAGAATAAACTATCTTTCCCCGTAAATCTTTGCAAGGTTTGAGCCATTGCTTCTGAGGTTAACGGCCCTGTTGCTATGATAGTGGGGGTATCGTCAATTTCACAAACTTCTTCACGTATAAGATTGAAGTTTTGATATTTTGACAACTCTGCTTCAACTTTCTCAGAAAACTTGGTTCTGTCAACAGATAACGCGCTCCCCGACGGAACACGACATTCCCTTGCAATTTTAAGCAAACGACAATCTAGCAAATCAAGTTCTGCTTTAAGCAAACCCGACCCCGTTTGTTTTTCCTCTGACTTTAATGAGTTTGAACAAACAAGTTCTGCAAGTTTATCCGTGTTGTGAGCGCCTGTATTGCATTTTGGGCGCATTTCATACATTTCCACGTCAAAACCCCTGTCCAACAACTGAAACGCCGCTTCTACGCCGCTAAGCCCGCCGCCAATTATTTTAACTTTTTTGTTCAATTCAAACATATTAGTCTTCAGAGTTTTCAATCAAGGTTTCTTTATGATTGCAAGTTTTGCTTGTGCAAACATAAAATGTTTTGTCGTCTTTCTTTTGAACTTTCATAATATTTCCGCAATCTGGACACAAATATGGTGCTGGAATATCCCAACTTACGAAATCGCATTTTGGATAATTTGAACAACCGTAAAATGTTTTTCCTGATTTGCTACTTTTCTTTTGTACGTCACCGCCACATTTTGGGCATTTCCCAACAACTTGAACAATTTTTTTGATATTTTTGCATTTTGGATAATTAGGACAAGCCAAAAATTTGCCGTATTTCCCATCTTTTATGACCATTTTTGCGCCACATTTATCACAAACTACGTCACTTTCTTCGTCAGGCACTCGAGTTGCGCCACCTACTTTTTTGTAGGCTCTTTCAACAAACTTTGCAAGACGTGGATAAAATGCAGCAATAAGACCTTGCCATTGTTGTCCACCATCTGCAACTTTATCGAGCGCACCTTCCAAACGTGCTGTAAACGACAAGTTCATTATGTCAGGAAAATTTTCTTCCATATATGCGCAAATTGCTTCGCCCAAAGCTGTTGGAGCAATGGTTTTTTGAATTTTTTCAGTATATTCTCGCTTTGCTAAAACTGATATGATTGAAGCGTATGTGCTTGGTCTTCCAATTCCGTTTTCTTCCATACCTTTAACCAAAGTTGCGTCTGAATATCGGGCTGGGGGTTTGGTAAATTTTTGTTCTGAAACAACTTCGTCCAAATCAAGTTTTTCGTCTTTGTTTAGGTCGGGCATTGTGTCCATTTCATCGTTTTCTTCGTCATTTTCAACTGTTGCCGAATAAACGGCTGTAAAGCCCTTAAATTTTACGCTTCTTCCTTTTACCACAAAACCTAGTTTAGCTTCGTCAGATTCGCCAAGAATGTGAACCTTCATTGTGTTAAACTGCGCATTTGTCATTTGTGAAGCCAAAAAACGCTCATAAATCAATTTATACAATCTATATTGGTCACGTTCAACTTTGCCTTCAATCGATTTTGGCGTCCTTTCAACAGAAATAGGTCTGATTGCTTCGTGGGCGTCTTGCGCATTTGCACTTGTCTTATAGATATTTTGCGATTTTGGAGCATATTCATTGCCATAATTTTCCGAAACAAATTCCAACGTATGTTTTGCAAAATCGGGCGAAACCCTGACGCTATCCGTACGTATATACGTAATCAACGCTTGCAAACCTTCCCCGTCAATATTTACGCCCTCATACAACTGTTGAGCAACTCTGCTTGTGCGGTCCGCTGTCATATTGAGTTTGTGGCTTGCTTCCTGTTGCATTGTGCTTGTTGTAAACGGAGGAGCAGGTCGTGATTGAACTACACTCTTTTTTACGTCGTCAACACAAAAAGCAGATTTCAGCATTTTTGATTTTATATTTTCTGCTTGTTCAGCAGTTTCGATTTTGATTTTTTTACCGTTTAAGTCGTTTAGAGCCGCTTTGAAAAGATTAGACTTAGATTTCTTTGCTCCGTCTTTTAATAACATAGCAAAAATATTCCAATATTCTTCGGGTTTGAAATCTCTGATTTCTTTTTCACGGTCAACAATCATTTTAAGAGCAGCCGATTGCACTCTACCTGCCGATGAACCTTGTTTGATTTTTCTTGATAATATCGGTGAAATTTTGTAGCCCACAAGTCTGTCAAGTACACGTCTAGCTTGTTGTGAGTCAACCAAATCTTCATTTATCTTTCTTGGGTGAAGCATAGCTTCCTTTACAGCCTTTGGTGAAATTTCGTTAAACTCAATACGAACTATTTCTTCATCAATTTTAAGCGTATTCTTCAAGTGCCAACTGATTGCTTCCCCTTCTCTATCAGGGTCGGTTGCGAGATAAACTTTGTCGTGTTTTGCAACAGCAGCTTTCAATTTTTTAATTGTTTCTTCTTTTTCGGGCGTAACGATATATTGTGGAATAAATCCACCTTCAATATCGATGCCCAAGGAGCGTTGTGGCAAATCACAAACGTGACCTTTGGATGCCATAACGTCAATGTCGCCACCTAAATATTTTTCTATTGTTTTAGCTTTTGACGGTGATTCGACTATAATGAGTTGTTTCATTCTTTCTCCTTTCAGCATAAGCTATAAAAATTTCCTGATAATTGCTGAATAATTCCGTAAAGTTCGAGATTTAACAGCATAGTATTTAATTCCGTAACTGATAACGATGTCAATTCGAGCAGTTGTTCAAAGTGCAAATCTTCTTGTTTTAATGCCTCAACAATGACGTTTTCAACAATAGATAATTCAATCACTTCATTTTGCGTTTCAGATGTTTCTATGTGCATAAGTCGCAAAACGTCATCGGGTTCAATGACAAGCGAATGTGGCATTTCACGCAATAGCTTGTTTGTGCCTGCGCTTTCATCTGAATAAATATTCCCTGGCACAACAAACAAATCTTTCCCTTGTTCAACCGCAAGTCTAGCCGTAATCAATGAACCGCTTTTTTCAGTTGCTTCAGCAATAAACACTCCGTCTGAAAGTCCACTTATAATTCGGTTTCTTTCAGGGAAATGATATTGTTGAGGACGAGACCTTAATGGATACTCTGTCAACAAAAGCCCATCGTTTTGCAAAATATATTCCATAAGTCCTTTGTTTTCAGACGGATAACATATATCCAATCCACAAGCAAACACGGCTATTGTGGGAGCTTCCATATCTACACACGCTTTATGCGCAATGCTGTCAATACCTCGCGCAAAACCCGACGTCACAACAAGTTTTGCATTTGCAAATTGTCTGACAAACGAGTCTGTAACTTTTGCGCCGTATCTCGTCGGTTTTCTTGTACCTACAACAGCGATTGACCTTTCACTCAAAAGATTTGTGTTACCTTTTGCAAAAAGAACAATAGGATAATCTTCAATTTCCAAAAGTTTTGAGGGATAATCGTCATCTAAGTATGAAACCCAATGTATGTCTTTTGATTTCAGTTCATTTATAATTTTTTCTACATTTTGCAAAGCAGCGCGAAAAGTTGCATAGTATTGTTCTCCCAAAATCTTTTCAATCTGCGGTTGAACAGCAGATTGGAAAAATTCGACAAAATCGTCTTTGCATACGTTATCAACCAAAATTCGTTTCTTTTTATATGACAGGTCTTCAACGTACTGTAAAGCAATCAAAGCCTTGGTTTCTAAACTTAAATTGTCCATCAACGATATTTCCTGTCTAGTCCCCTATACTGAATTGCTTCCGAAATGTGGGCGAGTTCAATATTTTCAAAGCCCTCTATATCGGCGATTGTTCTTGCAACTTTCAAAATTCGGGTTGTTCCTCTTGCGCTTAAATTAAGCCTTTCAAACGCTTTTTGCAAAAGTTGTTCACTTCTTTGGTCGATTTTGCAGTATTTTGCAATTTGCTTTGCATTCATTTCCGCATTTATGCTAATTCCGTCCGATGCAAATCTTTTCCTTTGAATTTCACGCACTCGATTTATACGCGCCTTAATTTCCATCGAACTTTCAGCTTCACCGTTTCCACGTAATTCTCCATAACTTACATTGTCAACTTCTATCTGCAAATCTATTCTATCCATAAGCGGACCGCTTAATTTTGACACATAATTGTGAATTTGCTGAGCCGTACAAGTGCAAATTTGAGTTTTTGAACCATAATTTCCGCAAGGACAAGGGTTCATACTTGCAATCAACATAAAGTTTGCAGGATATTCCACGCTTTTGGCTATTCTTGCAACCGTAACTTTTCTGTCTTCCAATGGTTGACGCAAGGTTTCTAGGGCGTGACGGCTATATTCAGGCATTTCATCCAAAAATAGAACACCGTGATTTGCAAGGCTAACCTCGCCTGGACGCGCTTTTGCGCCTCCTCCAATCAAAGTGGGAACTGTTGTCGTATGGTGAGGCGTCCTGAATGGACGAGTTGTAACAATTCCAACGTTGCTGTCCAAAATTCCAGCTATACTGTGTACTTTTGTGACCTCAACTGCTTCTTCAAAAGTCATTTCAGGCATAATTGTTGGGACGCATTTTGCAAGCATTGTTTTACCTGCTCCCGGCGGGCCAATCATCAATGCGTTATGACCACCGCTTACAGCAATTTCCAAAGCTCGCTTTGCAACAAGTTGACCTTTTACATCCTTGAAATCAACGCCATATCCGTGCATATTGCAAGTTGCTTGATAGCTTGTTGTTTCAATAGACAAACAAGTATCACCACTTAAAAATTCCGCAACACTTCTCAAATTATCAAATGCGTAAACTTCTACACCTTCAATGTAACTAGCTTCTTTTGCATTGGCTGATGGAATAATAAACTTATTATGTCCAAGTTGCATTGCCGATATAAGCAAAGGCATAATACCGTTTATATGACGCAAACTTCCGTCCAACGACAACTCGCCTACAATCACAAATTGCTTATAGTTGTCGCATACGAGCTGTTCTGACCCAGCAAGCATTCCAACTGCAATCGGCAAATCAAAATATGGACCTTCCTTTTTTGTGTCAGCGGGAGCAAGATTGACGGTTATGCGTTTCATAGGATAAGCAAAACCGCTGTTTTTAACTGCCGCTCGAACTCTTTCTTTTGACTCTTTGGTGGCTGTTGAAGCAAGCCCAACCATTTCGTATCCAGGAAGACCGTTATTTATGTCAATCTCAACGTCGCAATCATAACCGTCTAATCCGTCAAGGGCAAAACTTTTGATTTTCGCTAGCATACAACACTCCATCAATTATTATATTTAATTATTTTAGCACAAGGACAACCAAAACGCAAGAAAGATATCTAAAAACCGCGCCTTAAATAGACGCGGAGTTTTTATGTTGATTTTATCAAAGATGTAAAATCAAATTTTAACAACTGCATTTGCATTTTAGACCGTTTTTTTTAGCATTATAGATGCAAATATCAGTTGATTCTGTTTAATCTCACTTTTTGAGCATTAACTGCTAATTTATTTTATTCTTTTTATTAGTTTTTTTTGATTTCAACGTTATTTTCTTTGTTTTCAAAGCGTTTTTCGTTTTTAACTTTTTCTATTTTTTCATCGTCATCAGATATTTGCTGTATCTCTAAATTTTCTTCACTTTGAGAGTTTTCAACGCTGGCAAAGTTTTCAATATTTTTCATTTTTTCGGTAAGTTCAATTTCTATTTTTTTCTCATTATCGCACAATTTATCTGTTTTAATCTCACCATCAAAATTTTTGGTATTATCCAAATTTCTGTCATTTATGTCTAGTTTAGCTGAAAATTCACTTAGCAATTTATTTTTTTCCTCTTGTGATAAATCGTCAAGTTTGACAACATTTTCAGCATTTTCGGTTTCAACTATGCGTTTAGTTTTTTCTTTGATAAAACTTGCAATAAACAATATGCCAACAATCAACATAGGCACAAAAATAAGCACTATATAACCTTGTGGAGTAAGCAAAAATCTACGAAGTTTGCCTAGTGTTGGCAAAACTTTGACTAATTCAGCTTTTACGTTATTAGGGTTTAGTTGCCATTCGTCTTGTGGCTTTGCATCACCTTTTGTCAAAAAGTATTTTACCGTGACGCCATCAACGTTGTAAACAACGTCAACAATTCTATGCGTAACGTTATGACCTGCAGCTTGCCCTGACGGAGCGATAAAAGTTATCACGTCATACTTTTTTAAGTTGTTTACATTCTCAACTTTTTTACACAGTATTACGTCGCCCGTCATAATTGTAGGCTCCATACTTCCCGTTACAACGTCGTATAAGTAATATCCAAAAATCGGTTTATCATTTCCGCTTACTTTTCCCCACACAATAACAACCAAAGCAAACAACAAAAAAACAAAAAGCAACGCCACAACAACACTTGATATAATGTTGAAAGTTTTACGCGCCTTGTTTTTTTTATCTTTATTTTTTACGTTTTGGTTAGTGTTCATTGTCAATCATCGTCAGATTTTTTATTATCTTTTTGGTCAAACAACATATCAGCCGACGTTCTACGCTTTTTATTTTGTGCAAAAACGTCAACTCCACCATTAGAAATTGAAAACGGGTCGTCAACTGTTTTGGATAAATTTAAGTTATACTTTGTTGCAACGCCAGATTTTTGTTCTAACATTTCAACCTTAACTTTTTTCTGTTTTTCAGTTTCAGTTTTTACTTTTTCTTTTTGTGGTTTTGAGTTGTTTGTTTTTTTAG
>CAZQGE010000034.1:0-3632 GCA_964592815.1 uncultured Bacteroidaceae bacterium
ACAAAATATAATAGCAAATTTACGACTTTGCTTGAAAAAAATCTATTTGCTTGAATAATCCTAGATTAGTTTACATTATTTTTATGCAATTATTTGAAAGGTTGAAACAAAAACGAAACATAATTAAATTATGATAGAAACGCGGTGAGTGCGTCAACAAAAAACTTTTCCTTGAAACCGCTTGCATAAAAGTTTTGCGTATGATAAAATTATCAAGAATTTCGGAGGTACTTATGCTTAGCATATTTGATTTTATATTAGCTGGAACAGTTGAAAATCCTGGTGGAACTATTCCGACCACTATTCGCAACAATGTTGTTATGGCGTTTTCAATTTTGATGGTTTTGGCATCTATTGCTATGATTGTTATTGTTATGATGCAAAAGGGCACTAATGATAACGTTGGAGTCATTTCGGGAGCGTCTGATACTTTTTACGGCAAAAATAAAAAAAGAGGTAAGGAAAGCCTTTTGAAAAGAATTACATTAGGCATTTTCATTTTCATCTTGGTATGCGCCATTATAACAACAGTAGTTGCTTGGGCGTAATTGCTTAAAAGAATGTTACGGCTCCAACGGAGCCGTTTTTTTTTGGAATTATGTTGTTTAGGGCAAAAATCTAGGATATAATATATACAATTATTCTATTGACATAAAGTGCAATATCTAAGCAATCTATCTCACACAAAATCTTGAAACAAAAAATATGATTTATTAGATACGCAATAAAAAGGGTAAAATATTAAATATGAAAATTGTTGCTACAAATAAAAAAGCCTACCACGATTACTTTGTTGAGGACACCTATGAAGCAGGAATTGTGCTTGTGGGAAGCGAAGTAAAATCTATTCGTCAAGGGGCAGTAAATCTCCGTGACAGTTTTGCTATTGTCAAAAACGGAGAGATTTGGCTTATTGGCGCACATATTTCACCATATAAAATGGGTAGCTATTTCAATGTTGACCCTACACGAACAAGAAAATTGCTTCTTAATAGGGTGGAAATAAATAAATTGATTGGAAAAGTTCAACAAAAAGGATTCACTCTTGTTCCGCTTAAAATTTATTTCAAAGATTCGCTTGTCAAAATCGAGCTTGGACTTTGCAAAGGTAAGGAACTCTTTGACAAACGCGAAACATTGAAAAGGCGTGAGGAAGACAGAAAAATGGAGCGCATACTTAAGGAATATTAAAATATATACGTCAATTCCAATATATAATTGGAACTAAAAACAAGGAGAAACGCTATGAGTAAAATCGAAACAAAATGCGTGCAAGGTGGCTACACTCCCAAAAACGGAGAACCAAGACAAATACCTATTGTTCAAAGCACAACTTTCAAATATGACACAAGCGAAGATATGGCAAAGTTGTTTGATTTGGAAGCAAGCGGTTATTTTTATACTCGCCTCCAAAATCCAACCAACGATTACGTTGCAAACAAAATTTGCGAAATGGAAGGCGGAACGTCTGCTATGTTGACGTCAAGTGGACAAGCAGCAAACTTTTACGCTGTTTTTAATATTGCAACTTGTGGCGACCACGTTATTGCAAGTTCTACAATCTATGGCGGTACATACAACCTCTTTGCTGTTACAATGAAAAAAATGGGCATTGATTTTACGTTTGTTTCGCCTGATATTTCTGATGAGGAATTATATAAAGCATTCAAACCAAACACAAAGGCAGTTTTCGGCGAAACTATTGCAAACCCTGCTTTGACAATCTTTGACATAGAGCGTTTTGCAAAAGCTGCGCACGCTCACGGTGTTCCATTGATTGTTGACAACACTTTTGCAACGCCAGTAAATTGTCGTCCTTTTGAATGGGGAGCTGACATCGTTACACATTCAACAACAAAATATATGGACGGCCACGGCGCAGCAGTCGGCGGCTGCATTGTTGACAGCGGCAAATTTGATTGGTTGAAATATGCAGATAAATATCCAGGACTTTGCCAACCAGATTATAGCTATCACGGTGTAACTTATGCTGAAAGATTTGGCAAAGAGGGCGCATTTATAATGAAAGCTACGGCACAACTTATGAGAGATTTTGGTTCAATTCAATCTCCGCAAAATGCATTTTTGCTTAATTTAGGTCTTGAAAGTTTGCACGTTCGCATTAAAAGACATTGTGAGAACGCACAAAAAATTTCCGAATATCTAAACAATAATCCCAAAATTTCTTGGGTGTCATATAGCGGACTTAAAAATGATAAAAACTACGCCTTAGCACAAAAATATCTAAAAGACGGCAGTTGTGGAGTTATAAGTTTTGGTGTAAAAGGTGGCAGAAAAGCAGCAGAAGCCTTTATGAAAGAACTTAAAATTATAGCAATCGAAACCCACGTTGCAGATGCAAGGAGCTGTTGTTTACACCCTGCCAGCGCAACACACCGCCAAATGAATGACCAAGAGTTGTTTGCAGCAGGCGTTTCGCCAGACCTTATTAGATTGTCTGTCGGAATTGAAAATGCAGACGACCTCATTGAAGACATACAGAACGCGTTGAATAAACTTAATTAGGAGATACAACCGTGCCAATAATAATTCCAAATGATTTACCCGCATATTCAAATCTCACAAAAGAAAAAATATTTATTATGGATTTGGAAAGGGCAGGAAACCAAGATATACGACCAATAGAAATCGCAATTCTAAATCTTATGCCTACAAAGGAAGAAACCGAAACCCAACTGTTAAGACTTTTGGGAAATTCTCCTTTGCAAGTAAATATAACTTTTATCAAAACTAAGTCTTACAAAAGTACACACGTATCTGAAGACCATATGAAAAAGTTTTATAAGAGTTTAGATAAGGTTAAAAAAATGAAGTTTGACGGAATGATTGTTACTGGCGCGCCTGTTGAAACTATGCCATTTGAGGAAGTCAAATATTGGTCTGAGCTTGAAGAAATTTTAGATTTTGCAAAAACAAACGTAACTAGCACAATTTATATTTGTTGGGGTGCGCAAGCAGCAATGTATCATAATTTCGGCATAAATAAAATTCCTCTTGACAAAAAGCTGTTTGGAATTTTCCCAACACACGCTGTTGTGGAAAACGATATGTTGCTAAAAGGGTTGGACGATGAATTTTATATTCCTAATTCAAGACACACAAGAGTTGACGAAGATGCCGTAAGACAATGTAAAGATATAAAAATTTTGGCAGAATCTGAACAAGCTGGCATAGCCATTGCTAAAACGCACGACAATAAAAGTTTCTTCTTTATGGGACACGTCGAGTATGACCGCTATACTTTAAGGAAGGAGTATTTGAGAGACGTTGACAAGGGATTGACCATTGAAAAACCGATAAACTATTTTGACGGTAACAATTTAGATGATGTAAAAATGAAATGGAAGTCAACCGCCAATTTGCTTTTTTATAATTGGATTAACTATTATGTATATCAAGTTACGCCGTTCAGACTGTAATATAACAATTTTTTGCGACTAAAAAGTAACATTTTATATGCTACAAAAAGTGAGAGTTGAAGCACCTAAAAAAACGGATAATTATGTAAAATAAAAAACTAGAAAATGCTTGCTATGCAAGCATTTTCTATTTGTGTATAAAAACACAGTACTCAGTATGCTTTTTGGTGCCGGTGAACGGACTTGTAGTGA
>CAZQGE010000034.1:3732-13819 GCA_964592815.1 uncultured Bacteroidaceae bacterium
GCAAGAGGCGAACGTAATAGCAAAGAGAAAATCTTTGCGTCAGCAAGAGGTTTCAAGTCCAAGAACCGAATAAAAAAAGGACACAGAATTAACTGTGTCTTTTTGGTGCCGGTGAACGGACTTGTAGTGAGCAAGAGGCGAACGTAATAGCAAAGAGAAAATCTTTGCGTCAGCAAGAGGTTTCATGTCCAAGAACCGAATAAAAAAAAGACACAGAATTAACTGTGTCTTTTTGGTGCCGGTGAACGGACTTGAACCGTTACGATGTTGCCATCACAGGATTTTGAGTCCAGCGCGTCTGCCAATTTCACCACACCGGCGCAAGTAGTAATATATCATATATGATTTTTCCTTGCAACTAAATTTTAGAACTTTTTATAAAATAATACTACTTTTTCTACAAAAAATTTTTAATTTCATTTTGTAAACCTTGCATTTTCCTTTTCTTCTTGACTTTATGATATTCATATCTATAATATATTAGTATATTTAACATTAGAGGGCTTATGAAAAATTCAGATATTTATGCAAAAAGTTTTAGCAAACTCATTCAAAAACCCACCGTAACAAATAGCGGCGACCAATATTTTGAACAATTTCAACAAGTGTTAAAAGAAGAATTCCCAAAAACATTTGAGAATTTACAACTGACTAAAGTTGGTGGAAACGCTTTGTTATTCAAATGGAAAGGCAAAGATAGTTCTCGTCCTATAATTTTGATGGCGCACCAAGACGTAGTTCCTGCAAATGACTTAGGTTGGAAATATCCTCCTTTTTCTGGACAAATTGCCGATGGAAAAGTTTGGGGCAGAGGTGCTATGGACTGCAAAAATACGGTTTTTTGCACAATGTCTGCTGTTGAGGAATTGCTTGAAGAAGGTGTAACTCCTAATCAAGACGTATATTTGAGTTTTAGTGATAATGAAGAAACTGGCGGACAAGGGGCGGTATTTGCTCGTGATTGGTTTATTAAAAATAATATAAAGCCCGTTATGGTAATTGACGAAGGCGGTGCTATTGTTGAAAATGCGTTTCCTGGAATGGTGAAACCGTATGCTATGGTTGGAATTTTGGAAAAGGGTTACTGCGATATTAAATTTATTGCAAAATCAGCAGGAGGACACTCATCAACACCTCCAAAAAATACGCCATTTGTCAGACTGTCAAAACTTATCAATTATTTTTCAACGCACAACATTTTCAAATATGAAATGTCACCTGCGGCAGAAGCAATGCTTTACAACTTGTCTGACGGTTTAAGCGGAATTTTGAAGTTTATAACCAAAAACGTTAAATTGTTTAAGCCTTTGATTGTAAAAGTTTTGCCTAAACTTACACCTATGGGAGACGCTCTTTTTGCAACTACAATGGTATTTACAATGGCTAAGGGTGCAGATGCTCCAAACGTAATTCCAGAACAGGCTTGGGTTGTTGCAAACTTGCGTTATTCACCACAAGAGGACGTTGACAAAACAATTGAAAAAATTCGCAAAATTGCAAAAAAATACGATTGTGAAATTGAACTTTCTAACAACCGTCCAGCTTGTCCAATGGTTGACATAAACGGCGCAGATTACAATTATTTTATTGATACTCTGAAATCTGTATATCCTGAAATTGGGGTAGCTCCTTACGTTATTTTTGGCGGAACAGATTGCAGAACTATGCAAGAAATTGCCCCTTGCGCTTTGCGTTGCGCCCCCAACTTTTTAACTGAACAACAGTTGCATAGTATGCACGCAGCCAATGAAAATATTGACATTAGTTCGCTTGAAGGCGGAATAAAATTTTATAAGGAATTTATCAAAAATTTCAAATAAATAATTGGAGATAGTTATGAATATTTGGCATAGTATCGATGAAAAAAGAATAAGTCCAACAGATTTTGTTGCGGTTATTGAAATTTCTAAAGGCAGTAAGAATAAGTATGAACTCGATAAAGAAACGGGTTGTTTGATTCTTGACAGAGTGCTTTATACCTCAACACACTATCCGGCAAACTATGGTTTTGTGCCATTGACGTATTCAGAGGATAACGACCCTTTGGACGTTTTGGTTTTATGTAGCGAGCCTATTGTGCCACTTGCGCTTGTTAGATGTTATCCTATCGGCGTGGTTATGATGGAGGACAGCGGCGAGATGGATTACAAAATTATTGCCATTCCGTTCAAGGACCCTACTTGGAATATATATCACGATATATGTGACCTTCCACCTCATATTATGGATGAAATCTCGCACTTTTTCAGAGTATATAAACAGCTTGAAGGCAAAGAAACTGCCGTATTCAAGGTGAAAGATAAACAATTTGCGGAACTCATCTTAAAAGACAACATTGAAGAATACAAAAAGAAATTCGGTAAAAAGTAAAGTTATCGAAATACTAAATAGGTGATAGATTTGACTTACGATTGCTTAATAATTGGCGGAGGCGTTGTTGGCACAGCCGTTTTAGACGCACTTGCAAAATATGAGCTTGCATCCATTTTGCTTGAAGGCGGTGACGATGTATCTGTTGGCGCAAGCAGAGCTAACAGCGGAATTGTTCACGCTGGATATGATTGCGAACCCAATACTCTAAAAGCGAAATTTAACGTTCGAGGCAATACCCTTATGTGGAAAATTGCAAACGAACTTAATGTCCCAAACAAAAAATGTCATTCTTTGGTTGTGGCACAAAAAGACCAATTTTCAAATCTTGAAGAATTGAAGAAAAAAGGTGATATGAACGGTGTCAACACCCGAATATTAGACCGCAAGCAAACTTTGGAAATTGAACCTAACGTATCCGATGATATTTGTTATTCTCTCTACGCAGAAGACGCAGGGATAATTTCACCTTATCAACTTGCCATTGCCTATGCTGACAGAGCAATTTTGAATGGCGCAAAAATTGAGTTGGAAACAATGGTTAAAGCAATTTCAAAAAGTGCCGATGCTTTTGAAATTAACACAACAAAAGGTAAATTTTACGCTAAAAACATAATTAACTGCGCAGGCTCTAACGGTGCGGAAATTAACTCTTTGGCAGGGGCAGAATGCTACAAAACCGAATATAGACGCGGTGATTATTTTGTTTTGGACAACACCGAAAATAAAAATATAAAAACTGTAATATTTCCGTTGCCAACGGAGAAAGGTAAAGGTATTTTGGTTGCGCCTACGGCAGACGGAAACGTTATTTATGGACCAACCTCAGTTTTGACCAAAAACGGTGATAACGCTACCAATTTAGATGCTTTTGAAGAAATAAGAAAGAACGTGCCTTTGACATATTCAAAATGTGCCTTCAACAAATGTATTCGCACTTATGCGGGTGTGCGTACAATTATTGGCGACGACTTTGTGGTGAAACAGTCAAGCAAAGTTGAAAACTTTTATATGGCAATAGGAATCTGCTCGCCCGGGCTTTCTTCTTCTCCGGCGATAGCGGAATATCTTGAACAAGAGATAACTGCAAAGTTGGGCGCAAAATTGAAAGATAAATATGTGATAAATATGGAGAAAAAGCCACGACTTACCGAAATGTCAGCTTCAGAGTTGAACAGATTGATTGCAAAAGACGCTCGATGGGGCAAAATTGTTTGTCGTTGTGAAAAGGTTACGGAAGCCGAAATTGTTGAAGCAATTCATTCACCACTTCAAGCCACTACTGTTGACGCTGTAAAGCGCAGAACTCGTGCAGGTATGGGAAGATGCCAAGGCGGTTTTTGCGGTGCTAGGGTCGTTGAGATTTTGGCAAAAGAATTAAACATACCGTACACGTCTGTTAAAAAGGGTGCACAAGGCACAGAAATCACAAGATTTGCCGTTAAGGAGGTTCAAAATGACTGATTACGACGTAGTTATAATCGGTGGTGGACCAGCGGGAATGGCAGCTGCTTTAACTGCTCAAAAAAACGGCGCAAAAACTTTGATTTTGGAACGAGATACGCGACTTGGCGGAATTTTGAACCAATGTATTCACGCTGGTTTTGGGTTGCATTATTTCGGTGAAGAAATGACAGGCCCTGAATACGCCGACAGGTTTAGAAAAGAAGTTGAAAAAACAAATATAGAAGTCAAATTGAACGCTATGGTTTTAGGGCTGTCGGAAGATAAAACCGTATCATATTTATGCCCAGAAGGCTATTTTAGCGTTAAAGCAGGCGCAGTTGTGCTTGCTATGGGGTGCAGGGAACGAACCGCTGGCGCAATCGCATTGCCTGGCACTCGTCCGTCTGGAATTTATACTGCTGGAACTGCTCAAAAACTTTGCAATATCAAAGGCTATTTGGTTGGGAAAAAAGTTGTTATTTTAGGCAGTGGAGATATCGGACTTATTATGGCGCGCCGTATGACTTTGGAAGGTGCAAAAGTTGAAATGGTTTTGGAACTTATGCCATATTCTAGCGGATTGAAACGTAACATTGTTCAATGTTTAGATGACTTTAGCATTCCAATAAAATATGCTTACACAATAACAAAAATAGTTGGAAACCCAAATTTGACGGGGATATATTACGCGCCTGTTGACCAAAATAGAAAAGCTATTATGTCGGAAGAAAAGTTTGTTGAATGCGACACGCTTTTGCTTTCGGTTGGGCTTATTCCAGAAAATGATTTGCTAAATGGAATGAATGTGCAAATGAATGGAATAACCTCAGGGGCGGTTGTTGACGATAGTCGTATGACGTCAGTTGACGGAATATTTTCTTGCGGAAACGTATTGCACGTTCACGATTTGGTTGACAACGTTTCAGTTGAAGCTGAAACTGCGGGGTATTACGCTTCTGAATATGCAAAAGGGAATTTTGAAAGACATAGTCAAGTAAACGTAATTGCAAAAGACGGTGTTAGATATGCATTGCCGCAAAAAATACAATGCGGACAAGGAAAAGTAAAAATCTTTTTCAGAGTTGGGGACGTTTATAAAAATTACAAAGTTGTAGCTCAAATTGGTGAAAATGTAATTTATTCCAAAAAAAGTATGATTTTGACACCTGGCGAAATGGAAAATATTACTTTGGATAAAAATGATATAACAAGCGACTTGACGTTGAGGTTGGAAAAATGAAGACAATTTGCATAATGTGTCCAATGGGTTGTCCGTTGGAAATTGATGATATAAACGGAAACGTTCAAGTTACGGGGAATACTTGCAAACGTGGGCAAGTTTACGGCGTTGAGGAGTTTACACACCCAAAACGCACAATAACCACATTGGTTAAACGAGAAGGTGGCGGGGTAGTTTCTGTTAAGACGTCAGGGGCTGTGGATAAAGAAAAAATGTTTGTTATTACCGCAGAAATAGGAAAAATTATTGCGCCTAAAAACGCCAAAATTGGCGATATTGTTTGTTCCAATGTTTTTGGTCAAGGTGTGGACGTCGTTATAACTGGTGTTCCCGATTAAAAAAATATTTTGTAAAATTGAAAGTTTAAGCAAACAAAGTCAACCAAAATTTTATGGTGCAACATTCAAAATTGGAACAGAAAAAATTGCTAAATGCGTATTTATATGGCACAATTTTGAGCAGGTTAACACTCACATATTTTTAAGTGTCAAAGAAGTTCTAAACTGAAATCGAGGGGAAAATTATGGAAAAAAAACGGCTGTTTAACAAAAGACCTACTTGTTTTGCCGTCTTTTTTCTTTTATTAGGCATCTTAATTGGCGAATCGTGTTACGGGGAATATAAACTACTTAGACTTATTCCGTTATGTTTAGTTTTTGCAAGTTTTATTATGTTGCTATCTTTCAAAAACACACGTCGTTTTGCGTATCTGCCATTGTTTTTGGTTTGCGGAATAATTTCAATATGCGCTTCAAACGACATATTTGACAGCAAAAAATATAGCGCGGTAAATTCAAATATGCAAGCTACGGTTTCAAGTGAAATTATTGTTGAAAATGATAACGCATATTTCTTTGTCGATGAAATAACTTTGGAAAACGGCATGAAACTAAAAGGAAAAGCCGTTTTATATTGCCATATTTATTCTGAGCCTGATTATAACGCTGGTGACGTAATAAAATTGAAAGGCAACATAACTTCTATTTTGCACAACAGATTTGATACATACGGTGTGTCTTGGCGTGCAAAAAATATAAATTTCAAAATTTCAGCATTAGAAACACCAACAAAAATTGCCGAAAAATCACCCTCTTTTCCATTAAGTTTCCAAATGCTTGTCAAAAAAATATTTTATGAAAACAGCGACGAAAACACGGCTTCCATTTGCCAAGCGTTAATTTTAGGCGATAAAAATGGAATGGATGACGGATTGTATGACAATATAAAAAATTCTGGTGTCGCACATATTCTGGCTGTAAGCGGTTTGCATATTACTGCGCTATCAACAGCTTTGTATTTTTTGCTTAATAAATTAAAAGTTAACAAAAAATGGTCGTTTCTTATAGTTTTGGTTTTAACTTTCTTTTACGTTATGCTTTGTGGATTTACTCCGTCGTCAGTACGCGCGTTTATCATGAGTTCAATTTTTACGTTCGGTTCAGCTTGGCGACAGAAAAACGACAGTTTAACGTCGCTTTCTTTGGCGTCGTTATTGATTTTATTTTTCCGTCCGACTGCATTGATGGAAGTAGGCTTTCTGCTTTCAGTTTTCTCAATCCTAGGAATAATTATGCTCTATAAACCTATGATGAAACCAGCAGAAAAGTTTTTGGATAAAGTCAGCCCAAAAAAACATATAGGTAAAAAATGTTTGGAAATGTGCGCGGTGTCAATTTCTACAAACGTTTATACTTATCCGTTTGTTGCATATTTTTTCAAAGCTATTCCCGTATTGTTTATTTTAACAAACTTGTTCTTAGTGCCGTACATGATGTCAATTTACATTATTCTGCTAGTTTTGACAGCCTTTGCGCTAATAACAGGGTTATATGGCACGGTGTTTATAATGAATTATTTGCTTGTTCCATTAAAAGCAATAAGCTCATTAGTTGGCAACTTATCTTTTGCAACAGCAAGCGTAAGCATCTCTGTTGTTGGAATGGTCTTTATGCCTATAATTTTGATAGTATCGTCACGTTTTATATTCTTGAAGAAGTCAAGCAAAATAGTACTTATTTTAAGTTTGGCGACACTTTGGATTTTTATTCTTTCATTTGTGTTAATGTTTGGATAATCTCAAGGCGGAACGCATTTTACTTAATATGTTTTATGTCTTAAAATTTTGAATAACAATAAAAACGGACACCTAAAAAGGTGTCCGTAATTTTGTAATTTATAAAAATGTTATTTTGCGAGAGCTTCTTGAACAGCAACAGCGCAAGCAACTGATGCACCAACCATTGGGTTATTACCCATACCGATTAAGCCCATCATCTCTACGTGCGCAGGAACTGAACTTGAACCAGCAAATTGAGCGTCGCTATGCATTCTGCCCATCGTGTCTGTAAGACCGTATGAAGCAGGGCCAGCAGCCATATTGTCAGGGTGGAGTGTACGGCCTGTGCCGCCACCTGATGCAACTGAAAAATATTTTTTGCTATTGTCAACGCACCACTTTTTATATGTGCCTGCAACGGGGTGTTGGAAACGTGTGGGGTTGGTAGAGTTGCCCGTGATAGAAACGTCAACACTTTCCAATCTCATAATTGCAACGCCTTCTGTTACATCGTCACAGCCGTAAACTCTTACTGCGGCACGTTCACCATTTGAGTATGCGGTTTCTTTTACAATGCTGACTTCGCCAGAATAGTAGTCCATTTTTGTTTGAACGTACGTGAAACCGTTGATACGTGAAATGATGCAAGCTGCATCTTTTCCTAAACCGTTGAGAATAACTTTCAAAGGTTGCTTTCTAACTTTATTTGCGGTTTTAGCAATTCCGATTGCGCCTTCTGCTGCCGCAAATGATTCGTGACCAGCAAGGAATGCAAAACACTTTGTTTCTTCACGGAGAAGCATAGCTGCCAAATTGCCGTGACCAAGACCAACTGAACGTTGTTCTGCAACAGAACCAGGAATGCAGAATGATTGTAAACCTAAGCCGATAGCTTCTGCTGCATCTGCCGCTTTGATACAATTCTTTTTGATTGCGATTGCACAACCGACAACGTATGCCCAAACTGCGTTTTCAAATGCGATAGGTTGAATACCTTTTACAATGCTTTCAACGTCAATTCCTTTTTCCGTGCAAATATTCTTTGCTTCTTCCAAAGAACCAATACCATATTCGGTAAGTGCTTTTGTAATTTTATCTATTCTTCTTTCATAGCTTTCAAATCTTATGCTCATAGTGAAATCCTCCTATTCTTGACGGGGGTCAATGTATTTGGCAGCGCCTGCAAATCTGCCGTAATTGCCCGTGCATTTTTTGAGAGCCTCAGCAGCATCGATACCTTCTTTGACCATTTCCATAAATACGCCCATTTTTACAAATTCATAGCCGATGATTTGGTCTTGTTCATCCAAAGCAATTTTGGTAACGTAACCTTCAGCCATTTCAAGGTATCTAGGTCCTTTTGAAACAGTAGAATACATTGTGCCGACTTGACTGCGAAGACCTTTTCCTAAGTCTTCCAAACCTGCGCCGATAGTAAGTCCGTCTTCAGAGAAAGCTGATTGAGTTCTTCCATAAACGATTTGCAAGAAAAGTTCTCTCATAGCTGTATTGATAGCATCGCAAACCAAATCGGTGTTTAACGCTTCAAGAATTGTTTTGCCAGTAAGAATTTCAGCCGCCATAGCAGCAGAGTGCGTCATACCAGAGCAACCCAAAGTTTCAACAAGAGCTTCTTGAATGATTCCGTTTTTGACGTTAAGTGAAAGTTTGCACGCGCCTTGTTGTGGAGCGCACCAACCAATTCCGTGTGTGAAACCGCTTATATCGCCGATTTCTTTGGCTTGAACCCATTTACCTTCTTCGGGTATAGGGGCAGGACCGTGATTTGGACCTTTTGCCACGCAACACATTTTTTCTACTTCGTGTGAATATTGCATATATTCCTCCTAAAAAGTTGTCTTTTGATATTTATGTTATTTTAACACGGCAAAGAAAAACTATCAACAAAATAAACTATAAAAAATATGCGATTACATAGCGACTTAAATAATCTGTATAACTATTTGGTGTGCTGACTTATTAAAAAGGTTTTAAGTGGTGAGAGTGTATTGCAATAAATTGGATTTTCAACTCAAAATTCGGTTGCGAGCAAGATTGCAAGGTGATATAATATTTGAAATATAGCCACACATACGCTTTTTCGGTGTTTGGGTTGAAATTGGCAAATAAACGAAAAAGGATTTTTTTATGAACATCATTGATGAATTGAGAGAAAGAGGACTTGTTAAACAAGTAGTTTTTGAAGATGATTTGAAAAAGCTGTTAGACAGCAGCTCGCAATCGTTTTATATTGGCTTTGACCCAACAGCAGACAGTTTGCACGTTGGACATTTTATGCAAATGATTGTGGCTAAGCGTTTGCAAGATGCTGGACACCGCCCAATAATTCTTATAGGCGGCGGCACGGCTATGATTGGTGACCCAAGTGGCAGAACGGATATGCGTTCTATGATGACGAAGGATACAATTCGTCACAACGTTGAGTGCTTCAAAAAGCAAATGGCAAAGTTTATCCGCTTTGAAGGCGAAAACCCTGCAATTATAGTTGACAACGCCGACTGGCTTTTGAACCTTAACTATATTGACTTTTTGCGTGAAATCGGTTCAAACTTTTCTGTTAACCGTATGTTGACAGCAGATTGTTACAAACAACGCCTAGAAAAAGGGCTTACATTTTTAGAATTTAACTATATGCTTATGCAATCCTACGATTTTTTGGTGCTTAACCGCAAATACGGTTGCGTGTTGGAATGTGGCGGAGATGACCAATGGTCAAATATTTTGGCTGGGGCGGACTTAATCAGAAGAAAGGAACAAAAGGATGCGTTTGCAATTACGTTTGCCTTGTTGACAACTTCCGAGGGTATTAAGATGGGCAAAACTGCAAAAGGCGCAGTTTGGCTTGACCCAAACAAAACTGCTCCGTACGACTTCTTCCAATATTGGAGAAATATTCCTGACGTTGACGTTGAAAAGGTGTTCAGATTTTTGACATTTTTGCCACTCGATGAAAT
>CAZQGE010000035.1:0-13420 GCA_964592815.1 uncultured Bacteroidaceae bacterium
GAAAATGGATTCAAAGCAGGAACGTATATGGACAAAATGTTAATTTTTCATTAAAATTTAAGAAATTTATTAAATATTTGCCAATTGACATTTTACGCATAGTTCTTTATAATTATTGTTTGAAAAGGAAAGAGATATATGGCAAACTATTTCAAAGATAGAGATAAAACAAATAATACAAAACTCCGTGAATTACGAGATTGTCTTCCCGAATTTTGTGAAGATTTTTTTGTTGGAATAGAGCCCACAACCACATCACTTACAAGGCTGAATTATGCCTACGATTTAAGAATATTTTTTGATTTTTTAATAAAAAATATACGCGCATTTAAGTCATATAGTGACGTTTTTGATTTTGAAGTTGAAGATTTAGAAAAAATTACACTTGGAAATCTTGAAGCGTTTCTAGAATATTTATCATTTTATGAATTTGATGGCAAAGAATATTCTAATGCGGAAAAAGGCAAAGCTAGAAAAATTTCAACAGTAAGAACACTTTATAAATATTTTTTTAACCATAATAGAATTGTTGCAAATACAGCCAGCAAAATTACAATGCCTAAACTTCATAGCAAGGATATAATAAGGTTAGAAAACAATGAAGTTGAAAAAATTTTGAATGCGCCTGAATGTAAAGAAGGAATGAGTGACCACCAACAAAAAATCAATTTGAACACTCAGAGCCGTGATTTGGCAATTTTAACACTTTTGCTTGGCACAGGTATACGTGTTAGTGAATGTGTAGGTCTGAATATAAGCGACGTAGATTTTGACAATAATGCATTTACAATAACAAGAAAAGGCGGAAACAGAGCAATATTATATTTTGGCGATGAAGTAAAGGAAGCCCTTATAAATTATGTTGAAGGAAAACGCAAGAGTTCTCTTGAAAACAATGAGAAAGTTGTAGAGACAGACAAAGAAGCACTATTTTTATCTTTGCAAAAGAAAAGGATATCTGTTCGTGCAGTTGAAAATTTAGTAAAGAAATATGCTGAAATTGCCTCTCCCCTTAAAAATATTTCACCGCATAAACTTCGCAGCACATTTGGCACAAATTTATATAAAGAAACTGGTGACATATATATGGTCGCAGACGTGCTTGGGCATAAAGACGTAAACACAACAAAAAAACACTACGCTGCGATTGAAGAAGACCATCGTAAAATTGCAGCAAAAGTCATAAAATTGCGCAACAAAAATGATAATTGATTATAAACTATTATAAAATATTGACATTTTTATAATAGCTTGATAAAATTTTAATATACAAAAATAATAAATTCTGCTAATGCAAAGTAGGAGTAAAAATGGAATTATCCTCCATAAATACAGACGTTTTAAGAGGTAACGTTACCACAATAATTCTAGGTTCTCTTTGGAGTGCTGACAGATACGGTTACGATATCTTAAAAGAAATTGAATTAAAAAGCGACGGGCATTTCAAAATTAAGCAACCAACACTTTACAATCAACTTAAAAGACTTGAAAAGCAAGGGCTTATTTCGTCGTATGAAGGTTCTCCCGATGATACAGGCGGTGGAAGACGTTGTTACTATACTTTGACAGCGGAAGGACGAGAATTTTTACAAAAAGAAAAATCTGAATATGAATATTCTCGCTCAATACTAGATAAGTTAGTTTCAACAAAAGAATTTGACTTTGAAAATCAGACTGCCCCGTTTGATACAACAAAATTACGTCCATATTCAAAAAAAGAAGATAATAATGACGAACAACCAGCAAAAGTAATTGTAAAAGAAAAGGTGGTTGAGGTAGAAAAAATTGTTGAGAAAAAAGTTTTTTATGATTTTGACGGCAATGAAATAACAGAAGAAGAAGCAAAAGTACTTATAAATTCTGAAATTCAATCTTTTGAAGTTGCAAACAAAAACAATGTGGAAAATTTGGCAAGCAATAATGAGTCATTAGAGAGCAAATTTGCGAAAATTGAGGAGAATTATGTGCAAACAAACAATAATTCTCAAACTTTAACCATTTCAGGACTTAGTGATAAAGAGCAAAAAAAGCATTTCTTTGATAGTAACAACGCTAATAAGCCCGAGCCTAAAAAACCTGCTACATCTCTCAAAGACCTTTTTGAAAAAATTGACAAAGAACTTGAAGAAAGCAAAGCAAAAAAAGAACAAGCAAGAGAAAACACTATGAAAGCTCTTCAAGAAACTGAAAAAAAGGTCAATGCGCCATTTGAAGATAACTTTAACTACAATGCTCAACAACCTGTTGACTATTCCGCCGACAGCGATTGGGCGTACTCTGAATTAGACAATGTTAGCTCTGCGCCTAAGGGACAGTTTGTGACATCAGCCGTTCTCAATCAAAATCCAAACGGTTATAAATTTGAAAAAAGTAATATAAATTACAAAGACTTTTTTGCATCTATTGCGCCAATTCCAGTAGAAAAGATTGACATTGAACCTCAAAAAGAGGAGATATACTCCCCTTATGAAAGCGATTTGAAAACTCGGTTATACAAAGAAGGATTTAAGATTAGACCTTATGACAAAGGCAATACGTCTGAGTATTATTCATTTAACTTCTTACACGTCAACAGAATTAGAAGAGATTGCTCATTGTTGACAATGTTATTATTTTTAGCAGAAATAGCTGTAATGTGGCTTTCATTATACAAATCTATAAACTATGTGTATTTTACTCCGATAATTTGTGTGGGAATTGTATTATGTCTATTACCATTTGCAATATACCTTAACAACCCTACTAAGCGTATAAGAGCAGAATTTAACTTAAAAAGGTCTTTATTAAACCGAACTATGCTATTTATTGAACTATCAATAGTTGCGATTTTAGTTGGAGTTTTTGGCTTAAAAGTTAATGCATCAAACTTGACACTTCTCTACCAAAGTATCGTGTTACCTATAGTTTTATTATCAAGTTTACCAATAAGCTCATTGATTTATTGGTTGCTTTATAGAACAAAGAAATATCATATAGCTTAGAATTTAGGAAAAAAATTAAAGCTAACCAATAAAAGAACACCTATTCAGGTGTTTTTGGCAAGAAATACGCAACCTGACAAATAAAAAAACACCTATTAAAGTGTTTTGGCAAGAAAGACACGATTCGTAAGGAGCAAGGCGACGGAATAGCAAAACTAAAATCTATTTTGGTTTTGCGTCAGATGCAACCTCACACGCAAGGATTTTTATCCGTCGTGGGTGCGTTGCGTGGAGAATATAGCGAAATACCATGACAAATAAAAAAACACCTAAATAGGTGTTTTTGGCAGGGGAGACGCGATTCGAACACGCAACCAGCGGTTTTGGAGACCGCTGCTCTACCGTTGAGCCACTCCCCTACAAAGCTTGTTTATTATAACAATAATATAAATTTTAGTCAATTAAATTGATTACGTTTGGAGATTATATGGACAAAAAATTTACACTTGCAATAATCGGCGCAGGAAACATGGCATCTGCAATCGTTGGTGGAATTTTGAAGAATAAAATTCTTTCCTCTAATGAAATTGCGATAAGTGACCCCGATGCAGAAAAATTGCAGAATTTCAAAAATTTAGGTTTAACAACAACATCAGATAACTGCTTGCTAGCGTCAAATTGCCAAAACTTATTATTTGCAGTAAAACCCCAAATATCAACAAAAGTTTTTGAACAAATAAAAGATTGCATATCCGCCGAAACAGTAATATCTATTATGGCTGGTATTTCGATTGATAAACTTAAACACAATCTTGGGCAAAGAAATTACGCGCGAATTATGCCAAATACTCCTGCATTGATAGGATTTGGAATGTCCGCTATTTCTTTCAGTCAAAAATTCTCTTCCCAATTTGTTATTGACATTTTTTCTTCTTTCGGAAAAACTGTAATTTTAGATGAACAGTTGTTTGATGCAGTAACTTCCCTAAGCGGTTCAGGACCTGCATACGTTTATATGTTTATCAAAGCACTAATAGACGGCGGAATTGAAGGCGGATTAGATTATAATACTGCGAAACAACTAGCAATTCAGACAGTTATAGGTTCTTCAAAAATGGTTGAGCAAAGTGACAAGAAAATTGATTGTTTAATTGAGGCAGTATGCTCTAAAGGTGGAACGACTATTCAAGCAGTTGACAGTTTCAAAAATGACAATTTAGAACAAATTGTCAAACGTGGAATTGAAAAATGTCGAAATCGAAGCAAAGAATTAGGTAAGTTATGATAAACAAACTAAAAAATGTGGATATTTACACAGACGGTGCGTGTTCAGGGAACCCCGGTGTTGGGGGCTGGGCTGCTGTTTTAATTTTTAAGAGCATAAAACGAGAGATAAGTGGCGCAGAAATTGAAACTACAAACAACCGTATGGAATTGACAGCCATAATAAACGGACTGAAAATGCTTAAAGAAAAATGCAACGTCAAAATTTTCAGCGATAGCGCGTATTCAGTTGAACCATTTTTGAAGAATTGGATAGATGGTTGGCAAAAAAATGGTTGGCGAAATAGCGCAAAGGATGACGTTAAAAATAAAGACTTATGGCTTGAACTTCTTTCACTTACAAAACAGCATAACGTTGAATTTTTCAAGGTAAAAGGACACGCAGACAATGAATTAAACAATAGATGCGACCTTTTAGCACGGAATGCAATAAAAGAACTTCAAACAAAAATTGCGACAGACCAACCGCCCTTCTAAAAATAACCTTCTAAATTATTTTAATAAAATTAAAACGCTCGCAGTTGCGAGCGTTTATAGTTTTTATATTGAGTTTATTAAGATTATTCTTCGTCCTTGTTCTCATCCAAGTTCAAATTCAAACTCTTGAAAAGGTCACCAAGTGTTGCATTGCTGCTTCCTGAAACCCATTCTTTTGGTTCGTTAGAATTATCCTTTTTAGATGAACGACGTTCACGTCTGACATCTGAAGTATTGGAATCTGCAAATTTTTGTTCAAACTTCTTAACTCTTGAAGGTTTCTTAGCTTTTTCTTCGCTAACTTCATTTTCTTCAACTTCTGCATTTTCTTCAACTTCTGGTTCTGGCAACAATTCTTTGATTGAAAGTGTTATACGGTTATCTTCAAAGCCAATAATTTTAGCTTGGACTTCTTCACCAACCTTCAAAGCCTCGTTTGCGTCTTTAATCCATTTGTGAGAAATTTGTGAAACGTGTACTAATCCATCTACGCCGTCAGAGATTGAAATGAATGCTCCATAAGGGAAAATTCTTTCAACTGTACCGTTGATGATTGTTCCTACTGGATAAGTTTCAGCTGCAATTTCATAAGGTTTCTTTTGAAGTTGTTTGAAGCCCAAAGAAATTTTTCCTGTTTCTCTGTCAAGTTTCAATACAACAAAGTCATAGCTTTCGCCAATTGTCAAAACTGTTGACGGGTCTGTAATTTTGTTCCAGCTAAGTTCAGAAATATGAGCCAAGCAGTCAAAACCCCTTACGCTTACAAATGCGCCAAACTCTGTAAATCTCTTTACTTTGCCTGTAACAATGTCGTGAACGTGGATATTATCCCAAAACAAGTCTTCTTTGTCTTTCTTTTCTTTTTCAAGAATTATACGTTGTGATGCGAAAAGATATCTTGATTTTTTTGTTGTTTCTTTTGCATCTTCACCTTCTGCAACTTCTTTTTCTTTTGCTGGCAAAAGAGCAAGACGAAGTGTCTTTCCTTTATAGTCTTCAAGGTTTTTGACATATCCCATTTTAATTTGAGATGCTGGTACAAAAACTGTGTAACGTCCGAGTTTACCACGCAAACCACCTTTTACAACTTCTGTCATCATCAATGAAAATTCACCACTTGACAATGCTTTTTCAGCTTCTGCGTCTTCCGCGATAATTTCATCAATTCTCTTTTTTGAAAGTTGAACAAAGTCTTTGTCAACCTTAATAATAACAGCGTCGAAAATATCGTTTGGCTTGTAATCGTTTGCATTGTAGTTGCCATCAATGTTTGCTTCTTGCTTATCAATGAAACCGTCTTTTTTTCCGCCTATTGCGACTTTGATACCGCTTTCGTCAGCAAAAATTACTGTGCATTTATAACGCTTTCCTGGTTTGTAATCGGTGTAACCGATAGCCTTGTTTGAGCCAATGCCTTCCATAACGTCTTTCATAGTAATTTCTTTTTCAACTGGAGTTGCGGTGCTTGCTTCTTTTTGAAGTGTTGCCTCTTTGTTCACTTCAATTTCTTGTGCTTTGTTTTGAGTTTCACTCATAAGTTTGTTTACCTCCTGTACCAACCACGGCGGAGTAGATGCCCCTGCGACGATTGAAATACATTCATATTGATTGCAATTTATTTTTGATGCGTCTGATAAGTTTTCAACAAAAAAGACGTTATCGTTAATTTTTTTGGCGACTTGGAATATGCGTTTTGTATTTGCGCTAGTGTTGCTGCCAACAACTATCACAGCATCTGAGGTTTCAGCTAATTTATACGCTTCATTCTGTCGTGCTAATGTAGTATAACAAATCGTATTAAAAAAGCCAAACGATTTTCCATTCAATTTGGACTTATTTTCTATAATTCTCTTAATTTTTTCAAATTTTTCCGTTAAAACTGTGGTTTGAAAAACAAAGTTAACTATTTTATCTCCAAAAGAGTCCAAAAGCTGTTCGTTTACATCATCAACAACAATTATATTATTTCCACCATAACTTTTTGCGCCGATGACTTCATCGTGGTTTTTGTCACCTACATAAACTATATATTCTCCGCGTTTTAAGCAATCGGAAATAATCTTGTGAACTTTTTTTACAATAGGACACGTGGCATCAAAAACCTTGTAGCCGTCCGCAATCAATTCACGTTCCGTTTCCACAGGTATTCCGTGCGCACGAACCAATAAGCAACAACTTTTGTCAAGTTTTGATATTTCTTCGTCCTTTATTGGAATTACGCCTTTTGATTTCAAAAACTCAACAGCGTTTTCGTTGTGGACAAGCTCGCCAATCGTATATACTTTTCCATATTTTTCAGCCAATTCAAGAGCTTGGTCAACAGCGCGTTGAACCCCCTTGCAAAAGCCAGCTGTCTGTGCAATTTTTATCATTTTCTCTTCTTCAAGTTTTCGACGTATTCGTCACAAGCCTTTCTTGTTTCAATCATTTTGTCGTATATATATTTTGTTGCTTCAACGTATGCGTCCTGCCCTTTTGCTCCATAAAATTTATCAAGGTAAATAGGCTCGCCAATATACAAATAATTTCGTTTGAATGCTTTTGGAGAATTATAGTAAATCATTGGCAAAATAGGCTTTTTTGTTTTGATTGCAAATCTTGCAGTACCTTCCTTGAATTCACGCATATCTTTTGTGCCTTCACGGTTTCTTGTGCCTTCTGGATAAAGCAACAATTTTTTATCTTCTTTCAAAACTGTAAGCACAGCTTTTACGGCTTCAATGTCGGCTTCGCCTCTATGTACTGGAATTGCTCCAATTTTGTGTAAAAACCAATTTGCAATTTTAGCCGACTCAAACGCTTCAGCTTTACAAAGCACGTGTATTTCTTTTTTGAATAAATACGCAGTAGGAATTATTGCATCAACTTTTGTATAGTGGTTGCAAATTACAAGTCCGCCTTTCATATTGTTAAAATTTTCAATATTGATAACCTTAGTAGGCCAAAGCATTTTTGTTAAGGGGCGCATAATGCACGCCAACGTAGAATAAAAACTCATTTTATAATCTCCTTTACCTTATCAATGACAAATTTTACAACTTCCTCGATTGTGAGTGAAGTTGTATCCAACAAAATTGCGTCATCTGCTTGTTTAAGTGGCGCAACAGCTCTATGTGAATCGTTATAATCGCGTTCTTTAATGTCGTTTAGAACAATGTTATAGTCCACTTTTTGCCCTTTTTCGCCAAGTTCAATAAACCTGCGAGTTGCCCTTTCCTCTGCCGATGCCGTCATAAAAAATTTACAATTAGCGTCGGGCAAAACAAAAGTGCCAATATCTCTTCCGTCTAAAACTACATCGTTAAATTCAGCAAACTCACGTTGGAGTTCAACCATCTTATATCTTACGCAAGGCAAAGCCGAAATATCGCTTGCAGCTTTACTCATATAATGCTCTCTTAAAAATGGAGTTGTATTCACGTTGTTTACATAAATTTGTTGAATTCCGTTTTCAAAAACTATTTGCATTTTTAAGTTTACAAGCATTGCCGCAACAGCATTTTCATCTTTAACGTCAATGTTATTTTTTAATGCAAAATAGGCGGTTGCGCGATACATAGCTCCAGTATCTAAATATATTATGTTAAGACTTTTTGCAACAGCTTTTGCAACTGTACTTTTACCTGCGCCAGCAGGACCGTCAATGGCAATATTTATCATTTCTTCTCATCTCCCGTCTTTTTATTTTATAACAGGCAAAATATTATGTCAATTTTCTTAAGGCAAATTGAAACTTAATATAATCCATCGATTTTTTTTATATCTTGCGCCGCTTTATACGCTGTTGAAAATGCAATTTGCAAATTAAAACCGCCCGTCAAAGCGTCAACGTCCAAGACCTCGCCAATAAAATATAATCCTTGAGCCGTTTTGCACTCCATAGTAGGCTTTACACTTGATAAATCAACTCCACCGCTTGTAATTATACTTTCCTCAAACGGAGCAAGTGCCTTCATTTGGAATTTCAAGTTTTTTACAGCTTCAACAAGTCGCTGACGTTCCTCTTTTGTTACCACGTTTACTTTTTTATAAGGGTCTAATTTAGCTTTTTTCAAAACGTACATATTAAGTTTTTCAGGCAACAACGCTCTTGTAACATTTTTCAAGTCTTGGTTACTTCTCTCATCAAAATCTCTCAAAATTCTTTTTTCGAGTGTCTGAACGTCTAAAGCAGGCTTCAAATCAATGGATAAATCAATTTTGTCGCTTCGGTTTATAAATGATGAAATTGTAAGCGCAATAGGTCCGCTTAAACCACGCAAAGTAAAGAGCAATTCTCCAAATTCGCTTTTTATTAGTTTCCCGTTTTGACCGTAAGCCGTCAGCGTTACGTTTTTAAGAGATATACCGTTTAATTCAGATACATTTTCTTGCGTCAAAATTGATGTAAGTGCTTGCTTTACTTCTACAATTTTGCAACCATATTGCTGAGCAAAAACATAGCCGTCGCCAGTTGAACCCGTCGAGGGATAGCTTACGCCACCAGTTGCAACTACAACTTTGTCGCATTGAAATTTTTCCCAAGGAGTAACAACCTCATAACTACCATTTGCTTGCTTTATACTTTTCACGGGGGTGTTCAATCTGATTTGCACTCCGTTTGAAATCAAGTTATGTTGCAATACTTTTATAACGTCACTTGATTTTTGAGAAAACGGAAAGACACGGTTGCCACGTTCAACAACAGTATCAAGCCCTATCGAATTGAAAAATTCAACTGTATTTTCAGAATTAAACGCATAAATTGCCGAACGCATAAATTTTTCACCACGCACAACGTTTTGTAAAAATTCGTCAGGTGGACATAAATTTGTCAAATTACAGCGTCCTTTTCCCGTTATATAAAGTTTTTTGCCTAACTTCTCGTTTTTTTCGAGCAAAACAACGTCAATATTATCTTTTGCTAATAATAAGGTGCATAGCATTCCAGCTGCGCCACCGCCAACTACTACAACTCTCACAAGCAAAACCTCGCTTTTGACAGATTGTCAACGGCTTTTTTATGATTTGCAATCAATTTTACAGCTGATATGGCAATATACCCGTTTTCAACCAACGAAACGTCATAAACAAGTTCATTATCAATTTGAGAAATAGGTTGACCATTAACGCAAAAAAGTTTATCGCCTTTTTCGTCCACGTACTCGACAAACTCCTGTTTGTATGGACGGCGAGCGATATAGCCAACCTTAACACCTTTTATTTGTTCGGCTTTTTCAAATGGAATGTTTACGTTCAACGTATAATCGTCAGACGCATATTCCATAAATAAATTCAAATTTTTCTTTATAAATTGTGCTGAAAAGCTATAATCACCGTTTACGGCGTTCAAAGATATAGCGATTGCAGGATAACCTAAATATGTGCCTTCTTGCGCTGCTCCAAAAGTACCAGAATAAATTATGTCTGAACCAACGTTAAATACTGAATTTATGCCAGACAAAACTAAATCAACTTTCTGATTTTTAAGCAAATGCCTAGTGCCAAAAAGCACGCAATCTGCTGGCGTGCCGTCAACGGAAAAACATTCTACATTGTCAAACAAATTATTTTCTTGTTTGAAAGATATTCCGTGAAAAAAATGTACGCAATGCGACGTACCTGACATATCTTTTTGCGGAGCAATAACTGTAATTTTATGTTCATCTTTAAGCACTTTAGCAAGTTCCAAAAGTCCATTCGCAAAAAAGCCGTCGTCGTTTGTCAACAATATATTCATTAAAGCCTCTTCAAATACTCAATCTCAAAATCGTTAAGTTCACGGTAACCGCCTCTTGACAAGCCACCCAAGCGTAAATCACCAACAGCCACACGTTTAAGAAAAACTACATTTTTTTCAACCGCTTCAAACATTTTTCTTACTTCACGATTTTTGCCTTCCGTAATAATAACTTCAAGACGACTTAAACCGTTTTCAAAGCCTTTCAATTTGACTTTAGATTGTCCAAACTTTATTCCTTCAAAAGTTACGCCCTTTCTTAAGATTGCAAGGTCGCTTTCTTGAATTTCGCCCTCGATTTTTACGATATATGTTTTAGGAATTTCACTTGACGGATGAGTTAATTTATATGTCAAATCGCCGTCGTTAGTCAGCAATAAAAGTCCTTCACTGTCATAGTCTAATCTTCCAACAGGAACAAGTCTTTTATCAATTTTCACAAAGTCAAAAATAGTTTTTCTGCCTTTTTCATCAGATAAAGTCGTAACACAGCCCTTCGGCTTGTTGAACATAATGTAATCATAGTGTGTAACTTGCAAAATTTTCTTTCCGTCAACAAAAACTACGTCGTTTTCTGTATCGACGTCAAAGCCCAATGTGTTGACAATTTTTTTGTTTACGCTAACTTTTCCTGCTGAAATAAGTTCGTCTGCTTTTCTTCTGGAACAAACACCACAATCAGCTAAATATTTATTTAATCGCATTTATATAACCACCTTAATAAGTTAAGATATATTATAAACACAAAACCTCACTTTTCGCAAGCGGATTGAAACCCTTAAAAAAAACGTCTATGCAAGTGATTTTTGTACCTAGACTTAACTAAGAAAAAATAGGAACAAGTTTTTCAGAGTTATCACGCTTAATCGGATATGCTTTTGGCACAAAATCGGCATTAGAATTAAATTTTATTTTAAGTTCAACGGCGTTACCGTCACAACCAAACAAATTTGATTGTTCAACTTTGCACATAAAGTAATTTTCAAAACCATAGCTAAGCAAACGCATAGTATCGTTCCACATATCGTTATAATTCAAAACAACGCTTATAAGTTGCATTCCGTCTTTTTTTGCACTCCCGACCAAACATCTACCGCTTTTTTTTGTGAAGCCAGTTTTTACACCGTTTGCTCCGTCAAACATTTTCAAAAGTTTATTTTTGTTGCCTATTACAAGTTTAGATTGTTCGCCGTTTTCGTCGAAATAATTAAGCGTTGTAGTTTTCAAAGCACAGATTTCTCTAAACGTCACGTTTTCAAACGCTGCCGCGGTAATCATAGCTAAATCGTAAGCGGTAGTAAAATGATTATCATCGTGCAAACCGTGAGGATTTACAAAGTTTGAGTTTATAGCGCCATATTTTTTTGCCGTCGAATTCATAAGAGCTGCGAAGTCCTGAACACCCCCTGACACTTCAATCGCAAGTTGTGTGGCTGCATCGTTACCACTCCTCAACATCAATCCCTTTAACAAATCTAAAATTTTGTATCTAGTGTTTTCTTTCAAATATAAAGATGAACCTTCCACGCCAACGGCTTCTTTTTTGATTTTTGTAAATTTTGATACGTCACAATTTTCAATTACGGTTAACGCAGTCAAAACTTTTGTGGTGCTTGCAGGATAACAACGCTGATTCATATTCTCGTTTGCAAGGACTCTTTTGGTTGATTGTTCAAGCAATACTGCGCCGCTAGCTTTTTGTGGCCAAATCTTTTCTTTTTTCTTCCCAACGACAATTTTTTTTGTGTGTTTTGCAGTTGTTAAACACAAAGCGGAATTATCATTGTTTTCTAAAGTAACAGCAAGATTTTCATTTTTAAGGTCAAAACAATTATAATTTGACGCATTATTTAGAATACTTTGACATAATACCGTTGCAAAGCATAGACAAACTAAGGCAAGTATTAAAATTAAATGAAGTAATTTCCATTGGGCTTTCTGTTGTGATTTATTGTTTGTTAAAAGTGCATTTTGTGACATTTTCATACTCAACCTTTAATCTTTTTTATTGCAAATTTTAACAATTTCAAAGCTATATTATCTTCTTGTTTTTGGGTATGTTCATACTTAATTCCGTCCTTATTTACAATCAAAAACCCAATCGGTTCAAGATTATATCCCCCGCCCGAAATGTCACTTGTAATCTCACTTGAGGTATCTTTCTGCTTTTTTGAATTGTCATTATTTGGAACAATACACCCACCTATCACACCAAAAGTTTGTTTCGATATAGGGTAAATTTTTTCATTTTCAGATATTATTATTGGTTGCCCTACTACTGTTTTATCCTCAAATTCGCTGTCTAATTTTGACAATATATTGTTCATAATTTCGTTAATTTTTTCCATAATTCACCATAACCCCGAGTATATCTATTATTGAAATTTTTACTTTTACGTTTCCAGACAAAAAATTGTCAGTTTCATTTTCTGTATTATACGTCTTAATGTCAAAAACAAAGTTTTTGTCATTGTTTAGATAAACAAGCTCAAACATCTTCGTCAAAACGCTGTAAATGCTCCAAACTAAAAAATTACTCTTTTGCAACAATAAGTTTACTTTGTTCACAAAAACTATGTTTGTATGTTTTATGTTGTTGTAAAAACTATTGATAGAAATTTTTTTGATTATTCTCTTAATTTTGTCATTTTGATTTATCATTTTTCCATTGATAAATATTTTTAAGCCGGTTTTATATTTGCGCAAATGCAAATTTCCAACAACAATTCCTAAAAACGTGATTTGCGCGCGAAATTCATTATCTTTTTTTTGCCAGAAATAAACACCTTTTAACCTATATGGAGCACTTAGCATTAAAAGCACTATGCTTATTGAAGCAATAACAGCAGCGTAAATCATAGTTATAGTATTTATATTTTATTGTATTTTATGTAATCCGTACAAAATCAAATAAACGAGCAAATTAACTGACCAAATAAATAACTGACTGACTAAACAAGTAACTGACTAACTAAACAAGTAACTGACTAACTAAACAAGTAACTGACTAAATACAATA
>CAZQGE010000036.1:0-12945 GCA_964592815.1 uncultured Bacteroidaceae bacterium
CTAAGATATAATTTATTAAAAAATTTTTTTAATAAATTAAGCTATAAAACAATAATTCTTTTAAGTTCAACAACTATCAAAAAACATTTGTTTATTCTTTCTTTTATGTTATAATAACCACATTATGAAAAAAGCATTTATTTCTTTTGCAGTTATTGCAGTAATTATAGTATCGCTGTTTATGTTTACAGCTTGCGACAATTCGACCGTACAAGGGCAACTTGAAAATATTTGGTTGTCTAGTGAAACTTTTACTTACGATGTCGTTGACAACAGCGGGGCAACCCCTGTCAACGGAACTTACGTTGTAAAAATTGTTAAACACGCAAACGGAGATATTCCATTTGGTTCAAGCACTTTGACAAATGCGCCAGCAGGCTTTTCTGTCATTGGAGATTTAACCATTGCAGGAAACTCCGTCAAAAGTGGTTGTTACTATAAAATCGTAAACGGCACCAAGTATATGGCACCATACGCAACATTCCGCAACCAAACAATAAACGGTGAAACTTTTGAAATGACTGGAACGTATAACGGCGGTTCATTATCATACTCCACAAACAAAAACAGCACAGGCGCAGTCAGCGGTTCAGTTTCTGCAAAAGAACCATTCTACGACAACAATGAAATACACCAAATGTTGCGTTCCGTATCAACGTTCTCGGGTTCGTTTAATTTCAATTTTAACGTCCCTATTGTCGCAAACAATGAGGTTGCAGTTGCATCTTTGAATGCAAAAGTAATCACGTCTGAAAACATTAAAACACCTTACACCGAATCGATTGCAGCTTTGCAAGAAAACGGCATTTCCTGCTACAAACTCGCTTTGAGACGCACAACAGAAGTGCAAGGAATGGCACAAGTCATTTACCTTTCAACTTCTGATGTTTCTGTTAGCGGTTGGAAAGTCAAACACGTTATTACAAAGATTGTTGAACCTACAAAAATCAATGGCGTAAACGGCAACGTAACGTACACCCTTAGAAACATAGAAATATAAAAATAAATTTTGAATAATAACGCAAGCAATTCGTTATTATGAGTTGAAAACATTTACATAAAAAAACAAGGCTGAGAACTCAGCCTTGTTTTTTAGCGTTTTCACCAGTTTAATCATAAGTTGCAACACATTTTTGATATTTATCTTAAAAACTTATTCTGTTTTTTGTTTACTTAATAATAAAATACAAATCTATTATATATAAGCACGTTCAAAATTATGAGTTTTTGTTCATCATAATTTTCTGCTTCATTTGTTTACAATTTTGAAATCAAAATAATCTACGCCCGAACCAAGCGCGTTGTTTGGAGTTGAACTATCCATAGAAAATAGTGAGCCTTTGGAATTGTTAAGATTGGAAATTTTTATTTCTTTCTTTTTTTGCGCTTCTTCAAGTTTCGCTTTCAATGCTTCCACCTCAGATTTTGGCAAAGTCAATCTTTCAACTTCTTCCATAAAATGTTGCTCAAACGCGTCGCTCCTATCTCCCCTATCCAACGAGAAATCTTGCGCTAGATACTTTTCTATTTCAAGTTTAATTGAAACTGCAACACTCTCCATATTAAGTGTATCTTTTGAAAAGTGATACCTTTCCTTAATTTCGTCATAAGCGTGTTCCCACTTAGAACGGAAAAGTTGTAGCCTCTTTAATTCTGCATTATATCTTAGTTTTATGTCCTCTGACATTTTCTCAGCTTTTTCGGTTGCAGAAACCAAAGTGGTTTTAATTTGTTCCTCTCTCTCTTTCAACTTTGACACTTCATTAGTCAATTCCAAGCATTGTCCTTTCAACGCGACAATTCTTTCCTTTTGCTCCATTTGCACTTGTTGAGCTTTTGCTTGCTCAACCCTTACATAATTCTCCACGTCGTCAGGGTCATATCCCCGATAAACTATGGCAAAACGCTGATTGCTCGACAAAGTTTTTTTTCTCATACAAACCTCAAATTAAAATGCTCCTTAACATTAACTTGTAAGGAGCATAAAAACATTTCGGTTTACGTACTAAAATTGTAGATAATTTTACTTCTTTTGGGAATTATCCAAAAGCTCTTGTTTTAGTTTCCAAAGATTATCGCTCAAATCCACTTTATAGATATGAGTATTGACAACTCTGCGGTATTCGGGATAGAACTCAGCGATGGAATCGTCCTCATTCTTTGCAATTTCTTTAAGAGTAGGCAAATTGTAAATTCTCTTTCCGTCCTTAAAAATTGGTTGCATAAGTTCTTTAATTTCAAAATTTTCAAAAGTGATTCTTTTCCAAGTCATTTCGGGGTGAAAGATTGTGAGTGGTTTAGATGTGTCAATAACTTCATTTTCAAGACAAATCAAATCTGCTTCAGCTTTTCCGTCAACGTAAATTCTGACAATTTTCTTTATGCCAGGATTTGTTGTCTTTTCCATACTGTTAGAAATTTTGATTTTAGGACACATTTTGCCGTTTTCTTCAATGGCGCACAGCTTGTAAACTCCGCCCAAAGACGCATTGTTATAGCTTGTGATAAGTTTTGTGCCAATGCCGTAAACATCAATTTTTGCATCTTGTGCAATTAGGGACAGCAAAATATCTTCATCTAAATCGTTGGTTGCAAATATTTTGCAATCTGTGTAACCCGCTTTGTCCAACATTTTGCGAGCTTCTTTGCTTAAATATGCCAAGTCTCCGCTGTCAAGTCGAATGCCAAGTGGTCTATGTCCTTCTGCTTTGAGTTTGTCAAAAATCTTGATTGCGTTTGGTACTCCGCTTTTTAATGTGTCGTAAGTGTCAACCAAAAGCAAACAGTTATCGGGATAAATTCTTGCATAAGTATCAAAAGCCTCAAGCTCAGTTTTGAACGACATAACCCAACTGTGAGAGTGTGTTCCTTTTACGGGAATGTCAAACATTTTACCTGCAAGCACGTTTGAAGTGCTTCTGCAACCGCCAATATATGCCGCTCTTGCGCCGTAAATGCCAGCATCTGGACCTTGCGCGCGACGCAATCCAAATTCAGATATTGTATTTTTTGTGCATTCACAAAGTCTTGCCGCTTTTGTTGCAATAAGCGTTTGGTGATTTATTATTGTTAGCAAAGCAGTTTCAACAAGTTGCGCTTGAAAAAGAGGTGCGGTAACCGTCATAATCGGTTCATACGGAAAAATCATTGTTCCTTCCGGAACGGCTTTAATATCCCCTGTAAACTTAAAATTTTCAAGCGCACTTAAAAATTTTTCAGGGAAAATTTTAAGCGACCTTAAATACTCAATTTCATCTTGTTCAAAATGTAAGTTTTCAATGTACTCTATTGCTTGTTCAAGTCCCGCTGAAATTGCGTATGAAAATCCGCCAGCTCCACGGTAAAAAACGTCAAAAGCAGATTGTTTTTCTGCAAGACCGTATTCTTCATATCCGTTCATCATCGTAAGCTGATACAAATCTGTCAGCAATGTTAAATTTCTCATCAGTTCTCCCTATACGTCAGCAATATCTTTATTGTCGGCTTTTTTATTTTTTTGTTTTTTTTGGTTTTATATATTCAATATATTCCATTTTATCAATATCCTTAAACACAAAGTTTTTTGTTGGATACAGCAATCTAAGCGGATTTACTTTGTTCGCAAGTATTTTGCTTACAAATTTATAATTTTTTACGTCGTATTCAGAAACTTCCGTAACGTACAAAACATTTTCTTCAACAGCTTGGTTTATTGTTTTGAAACTTTGTCTGCTCTTGCGATATATCATATAAATTAAACCCAAAAGTAATGCGATAGGTGCAGCAACAAAGCACATAATTTGAGTAATCGGTACGGCGTCAAGACGTATAAATTCCATAAGGCCTCTGCCTATTCCGTACCAAAAGATATAGAAGAACCCTAAAATTCCAGGGTATTTTTTATTTTTTCGCCAAATGCTAAATGCGATTGCAAGACCAACAGCATTCCAAGCCATTTCATAAAAGCAAGTTGCCGCATACCAATGATGACCAGGAACAAGCAACTCGGGTTTCTCAACGCCGCTTGGATTTGTTATATAAACTGCAAATGGAAAGGTTTGAAATTTTGGATTGAAAATTGCAACGCCAAAAGCCTCTTGATTGACAAAATTGCCAAGCCTGCCGATAATTTGACCTAACAATAACGGCGAGACAACCATATCAAGAACCTGACCAAAGCTAGCTTTTCTGCGTTTTCTGTATGAAAAAATGAAAATTCCGAGCAAACCGCCAACTACACCACCAATTATTGTGATGCCACCATCCCAAATGGCTATTGCGCGAACAAAGTCGTCAACGCTTTCCCACGGAAAATATTCTTCTGGACGAACCAAAACATAAAATAGACGGGCAAAAACCACAGCCAATGGAATAACCCACAAAAACAACTCAACGGCATCATCTGAATTAAGATTTATCCGCTTGGATTCAAACATAATTATGATAAGCCCCAAAATCATCGCCGAAACTAAAATAATTCCGTACCATCTGACTTCAAGCGTACCTATCGTAAATGCAACCTTGTCGATTGCGGACAAAATAGTTGCCGACATAATCACTCCTAATAAAGGCGTTCAGCCCCTTGTTGTCTGACGGTAAGTTTGAAAACGTTTTCACCGCCGAAAATTTTGTCAAATTGTGCTTTTGCTGTTTTTTCAAATTCCTTTTTAACAAAAACCAAAATAGTACCTGCAAAGCCGCCGCCGTGTACTCTTTTTGCAACCACTCCCTCAACTTTTTCAACTACGTCAAGCGCATTTTCTAAAGTTTTGTCGTTTGTTTTTGCCGAAACCAAGTTTTGCAAATTATAGCGTGAACTTAAACCCGATTGATTGACCAATTCCAAAAAATCTTTTTCTTTGTTTTGGTTTATTGCGTTCAACATATCGTCAACACGCCTGTTTTCTTCATAAAAGTGTTTTGCACGGAGCAAAGCTCGGGGACTGACTTTTGATTTTAATTCTTCAATTTTTGAGTTAAACTCGTTTTCAGAAATTTCAATAAGCAAATTCTTACCAAAAAAATTAGAAACTTCTCTCATTTCGGAAACAATAGCGGCATAATCGTCTGTCAAATCGCAATGGTCTCCGCCTGTTGCAATAACAAATATGTCTAAATCTTCAAATTTCCAATCGGCATTTTTTACTATTGGGTTTTCAAAGTCCTTAAAGTCAATGATGTTTACACCGCCAAGTGATATGGCAGATTGGTCCATAAGTCCACAAGGCTTTCCAAAATAAAACTTTTCTGCATATTGTGACGCTTTTGCTTTGAAAATGGAGTCCAGCTTTCCGTCGTTATACTTAACGTTCAAGATTTCGGCAACCAAAAGTTCAAATGCGCTTGAAGACGAAACCCCCGCTCCCTTTGGAACGTTTGAAACAGTAGATGCTGAAAAACTACCAATTTTTTTGCCGTGGTCTAAATAATATTTGCAAATGCCTTTGACTATTGCGTGAGAAGTCCCAAATTCTTTCTCATTCAAAACCAAATTTTGAGTGTCAATTTTAAGCATAGGATAGTTTGCAGATTTGATTTCAATGCTGGTATCGTTTCTGTCAGAAACAACCGCCAAAGTATCAACACTAATTGCGGCTGCGACAACTCTGCCACCGTTGTGGTCTGTATGATTCCCAATAACTTCAATTCTGCCAGGAGATGAATAAACTTCAAATTCTTTTGTTAAAAACGTGCTAATATGTAAATCAATCAAATTTTCAAGGCGATTTCTGTAAAATTCACCTGCTTCACCATAAATATTTTGACATATTTTGTCAAAAGTGCCTATATTTGAAAAAATATCCTTTTTTATTGTTGCCATTGCGACCTCACAAAGATATAATGATATATATATAAATTTTTATTATTCTAGCACATTCAGTATTATTTGGCAAGAAAATACATCTTTTACTTCGGAGGTTTTATGTCCCCTAGATTATCATTTGAAGAATTAGCAAAACAAAACGTTTCGGCTCTGCTCAATTATGCGACCGATAAACTTTATCTAAACGATTTGGATCGCTTCTACGTTCAAAACCAACTTCTTGATTTATTAGACATTGACGAACCCACTCAAGCGGAAAAGAAAGGCGTATTTGACGTTTACAAAACTTTATCCGAACTAAGTGACTACGCCATAAATAAAAAGCTATGCAAGCAAGAGGACAAATTACTTTTTGAAACAAAAATAATGGGTTATCTCACGCCTAATCCCTCAAAAGTTGTGGATATGTTTGACAACATAGCCCGCTATTCTGGCACAATGGAAGCGTGCAAAATGCTCAACAAACTTTCAGAGGACAGCACGTATATCCGCCGTCCAGACATTGACAAGAATATATATTGGGATTATGAAGCCCCAAGAGGTAACATAACCGTAAGCATAAATCTCGCAAAACCCGAAAAAACACCCGAGCAAGTTAAACGCGCAAAGGAAGCCAAAACAGGCTATCCAAAATGCGTGCTTTGTGCTGAAAATATAGGCTTTAAGGGTAATGCGGCTTTCCCTGCAAGACAAAATTTAAGATATATCCCTTTTGAACTTGACGGCGAAGAATGGATGATGCAGTTTTCTCCATACGTTTATTTTAAGGAACATATTATCGTTTTTTCTGCCCAACACCGCCCGATGAATATTACTGCCGCAACGTTCAAGCGTATGCTCGAATTTGTGGATATATTCCCCGATTATTTTTTGGGTAGCAATGCGACTTTACCTATTGTTGGCGGTTCAATTTTGGCTCACGACCACTATCAAGGCGGAAAAAAAGTTTTACCTATGTTTAAGCGTTCAGCCAGAAAAAGATTTTTGTCGCAAAAATACCCCAACGTAAACGTATCAATCGTCGATTGGTATAACTCTGTCATTAGATTGGAAAGCAAGGACTTCAAACAAATTTCCGAATTTGCAGAAGACATAAGAAAAACTTGGTTCGATTACGAAGACAAAGATGCAAATATAATTCCATTCACCCTTAAAGACAATGAGAGAATTCAACACAACGCAATTACCCCCGTTTGTTCAATCAATGCGGACGGTGAATATGAGTTAGACTTTATTTTGCGTAACAACCGCACAGACGAAACTCACCCTTTTGGGATATTCCACCCCACAGAAGATTTGCACAACATTAAGCAAGAAGCCATTGGCATAATTGAGGTTATGGGTTTATTCATCTTGCCTGGAAGGTTGAGCAAAGAAGCGAATGGCATTAAGGATATTTTGACAGGAACAGACGTTTTAGATTTCAAATCCCTTGCCGATGAAGGAAACGCCTTGCACAAGCACTTGGGTATGATTGCGCAACTCGTAACGGATTATGGCGTTAACATATCACAAGAAAAAGCAGAGCAAGCCGTAACTGATTATATAAACAATGCTTGCAGCAAAATTTTGGATACAACAGCGGTTTTCAAAAACACCGAGGACGGACAAATACAATTTGAAAGGTTTGTAAACTCAATTTTATAGGCATTCAAAACACAAAAAACAAATCACAAATCACTAAACACTAAACACTAAACAAAAAAATATAAATCTAAAATTCAAAGTTGAGATTGAACGAAATAAATTAACACAACTCAAAGTAAACACTTAAAACTTAAAGTAAAAAGCCCGACATTTGTCGGGCTTTTATATGACTTAATTTTAATTTTAATTATTTTTTCAAAATAAGTTGTCCTGCCGTTTGGCTGACGTACTTTCCGTTTTCAACAACAGGCTTTCCGTTGACAAATACGTACTTTATGCCTTGTGGTTTGAAATCAGGCACTTTTGAATCAACTTTAACGTTTTCATAGTCAAAAATTGTTAAGTCTGCAAAATAGCCTTCCTTTATATAGCCTCTGTTTTGAATGCCAAATCTGTCAGCCGTTGCTCCAGTCATTTTGCGAATTATTGTTGACAAGTTCATACCCTTATTTCTCGCTCTTACCAAGAAGTACGGGAAACATTGGTATGCTGAGCCATTTTGAGTGCCTGCACCCTCAACCCAAGCATCTGTCATAAATATAGACAAATCATCTTGCATAAGTCTTTCAATAAGTTCGTCATTATAATATTTGTCCAAATATAGGCGACCTTGTCCGTTGCTTAATTCAACCAACTTCAAATACATATCAAAATCGCTCATATTTTCAATTTTTGCGCATTCTGAAACTGTTTTTCCTTCATATTCCTTATGGTCGTCCGAGATATATGCAACAGTCAAATCGGAAAATTCAATTCCTAAAAGCTTACGTGTTACGGCAACGACTGCTTTAAGTTTGAAAATGTTAAACGGTTTCTTTCTGTCTTCCGCGCTCAAAGCCATATACCACGGAGGCATAACAACTGTTATGACAGACGCGCCGTATGTGAACGCATAGTTGTCATAGGCAATTTTGTAGCCCTTATCATTGTAGTCGTGGAATTTTTTGAGCATTGCATCTGCGCTGTTCCAAGACGACTTGCCAACAAAAATCAAATGGCTGTATTCCATTTTGACTTGCGTTCTAACCATAATTTCAACAACTTCGTCAAGTGCAATTTCAATATGTGGTTTTGAAATTATAGGATAACCCATTGCAACTTTTGAGCAAGCTCTCGGGTGAACGGTTACAATTCCGTCGTATTTGGCTATGGTTTTTGCAAAAGCCAAAAGTTCGTCAGTTTTTGCATAAATTCCAGGTTCATACATAAAGCCAAACGAGCCACCAAATGCGCCGTTTTGCATAGCTTCCTCAACCAATTCCATTTCCTTTGTAATTTCTTCCTTGCTTAAAGGTGTTGGATTGTAACCGCTTATGCTTATTCTTGTTGTGCCTTGCCCAATCAAAGGAACAACGTTGACGAATAACTTGCCTTTTGCTCTCGCAATAAAGTCTTTGAATGAACCAGGTTTTACTGCGTGGAAAAGTCCGCCTCCAACCTTGTCAGCAAACTTTGTATTGTCTGCAACGCCAAAAGGAGAAAAACCGCAGTTTCCCGTGATTTGTGTGGTTATACCCTGTTCCAAGAAAGGACGATAATATTTTTCAGCATCGGAGTAATCGTAAAAAAAATCGTTGTGTGAGTGCGCATCAATAAATCCTGGGGCAACTGTAAGACCTTTTAAGTCAAAAATTTTATCAGCTTCAACTTTCAAATTTTGACCAATTTTTGCTATTTTGTCATTCTCAATAATAATATCAGCATTGTACGGATTGTGACCGCTTCCGTCATAAACGTTAGCATTTTTCAATAAGACTTTCATTTTTCCCTCGCTTATCCTTGAATTAAAGAATATTTTAACACCCGCTTAATTCAATTTCAATAGCAATTTCTTAATAAATGTCTAATTTTTTTCTTGATATAGGCTTAATCTTATCAAATCATCGTTTAATGCCATTTTAGAAATCACGTTTTTTATGCACTTTTCAAGTTGACCATCTTCCCTGTAATCGGCTTCAAAAATGAAATCAACTCTCTTGTCAGCAATCAACAACTTACACGTTGACGACTTCATTGACGTATATACGCCAACTGAGCAACCCCCGTTTGACTTTACAAGTTTCATACAAGGCACGTCGGTAATTCCGTCACCTATGTAAATCATATTCCTAAACGGCACGGTTCTTTCTTCCATTGGAACAAATTTATTTATGCCTTTGTCGTCAAAAATATCTAAAGATTGCTTGTTAATTCTGAAAAGAAACTGAGTTTTGCCCGTGTAGTTTACTGCCATAGACGGCCAACACGCAAAGCCGTTTTCATCATACAAATATTCACAAGCATAAACTCTCTTAAAATATTTTCTTATGCTTGTGCCATCAATAATTTCCTTAATTCCAGAAGAAATAACGTAATGTTCGACATTGACTCCCTTACTCAAACCAAATTGATTTATCCTTTCAAACCAACTTTCAACGCCTTCATAATATTTAATGCTTTTACCGAATTGAGCAAAGTCCTCTTTTCCGACGGGTTTTCCCATAGCCTTACTGTGCGCCAAAATATTATACATATACGCAAGCACCATATCCATAGGCGTATTTTGTGCAAGCAACTGAGTTTCAGCCCAAAATGCGTCGTTTTCTATGCCAAGGCTTGGTATCAACGCATAATTTTGCATATCAGTTGTGCAAAGTGTTTTATCAAAATCATACATTATGGCAATGGTTGGAATTTCTTTCCCCGTCTTTTTTTCCATTATTATTTTAATCTTCCTTATCTTTTATATTTTGCGTTGCGTCAACGTCAATCGATGCAATGGAAATGTCTTCAACTTTTTTGATACTATTGTCAGAAAAATCAAACTTATCGTTTATGATTACTTCATTTGACAAACTATCGCTTGCAACTTCCAAAACTTTTATATCTTTTTTTAGATTGGGCGCAGTCTTGTTCTTTTTAACAATATGCTTCAAATTATACTTTGTTTTGTTTCCAACAACCTCTGAAACGTCATTTATTGCTATAAATGCCAACGGGTCAACTTCCTTTATGGCTTTTTTAAGTTTTACGACTTCAAAAGTATTAACAATGCAATACAACATAGTTTTGTGTGAGTTTGAAAAATATCCTTTACTGTCCAAAACTGTTACACCTTGATTTGCAACTTCGCTTATTACTCTTGCAACTTGGTTTCCGTTGTCTGTAACAACAATAAACGCCTTGCCTTTGTCAAAACCATCAACAATCCAATCAACGACTTTGTGCCCGATTGCGTAAGAAATTATGCTGTACATACCAATAGCCATATCTTTGAAAATTATCATTGCGACAATATAAATGATAAAGTTATACGCCATAACAAATTGCCCAACGGTTATACCCATACGCTTTGCAAATACTATGCCCATAATTTCCACACCGTCGATAGCTCCGCCAAATCTAATGGTCAAACCGCTTCCTATACCAGAAAGAACTCCGCCAAAAACCGCTGCCAAAAATATATCGTGTTCCATCAAAGAATAAACTTTGACGTCCAAATGGAATACGCTTTGAAACAAAAAGCTAAATAATGCATAAGAACAAACCGACACCACCGAGTAGATTAAAAAGTGAAAACCAATTTTTTTAATACCGAATATGAAAAAGGGAATGTTTATACAAACCAAATAAATTGCAACGCTTAGCGGTGTAACCATAGACAATAAAACCGCTGTACCAGAAAACCCGCCGTCAAACACTTTTGCGGGCGTCAACATCAAAATGACACCTGTCGCATTGATAACGCCAGCAATAAACAAAACAGGCAAATTAAGCCAATTAAACTTCTCTTTTTTCTTCATATTTGCTCCAACTTCCGCTTTCAATTTTGAAAAACGTAACCTCAACTTTTAGTAACATTTTTATAATACATTACAAACATAAAATAAGCAATATCAACAAATGATGATATTTAATTTTTCAGCATTTGCTATTTTCTTTTGGCGTATAATAAATAAAGCTAAAACCAACTGTTTCCCACTTGCTTTTTTCTGTTGTTTAGTCATATAATCTAGCATAGTTAAACTGGGAGTAAAACTATGACAGCTTCCATTATTATTGCGTCCTTAACCTGCATATTTTCTATGGCGTTGGTGCTCATAAAGCCCGACGTCACCTTTAATTTGAAAAGAAAAAGCGATGCCCGACTTAAAACAGTAACAATAAGCATTTTTTGGCTGTGCGCCGTTATTGGCGCAATCGCAACTTTGGCGGCAGGAGTAATTTCGCCCCAAACAGCTTGGAAAGGCTTGACTGCCGATATGTGGTCGGTTTTTCAAGGCACGAGAGTAAACAGCATAAACCCAATAAAAATTCTCATTTTGTTTTTTTCAATGACTGCCATATCTGTATTTTTGGACGAACTTGGCTTTTTCAAATATTTGGCTTTGAAAACTTTGAAGAAATCTAAAAGTAGCCAAAAAAAATTATTCATATACCTTTACGTTATGGTGTCGTTGCTTACAATTTTCACCTCAAACGACATTGTAATTTTGACATTTACTCCATTCATTTGCAGTTTTTGCAAAAATGCAGACATAAACCCAACGCCTTATATTGTGTCAGAATTTGTTGCGGCAAACACTTGGAGTATGCTTTTTATAATAGGAAATCCAACGAATATTTATCTTGCGTCATCATTTGGAATGAACTTTGGCGAATACGCAAAATATATGTGGCTACCCACCATTCTTTCTGGTATTGTATCATTTTCGCTTTTATGGTTGATTTTCAGAAAAAAATTGGAAAAACCTCTTGCAGAATGCTCTGAAACTGCTGAAATAAAAGACAAAACTTTGATGTACTTAGGTCTTATTCATTTGGCAGTATGCATATTCTTGCTTGCAATAAGCGACTTAATAGGTTTGGAAATGTGGTTTTTATGCTTAATATTTTTAATTTCTATGTTCGTTTCAATTATAATATACAGTTTGATAAAGCACAAAAAACCCAAGGAACTCTTGTTTACGGCAAAAAGATTACCTTGGGAGCTTGCCCCTTTTGTGCTTGGAATGTTTATCATTGTGCTATCATTGAAACAAAGTGGTGTCAGCGAAAGCCTTGCAAATTTGTTTAATGTAAATGACAACCTCAATATTTTAATTTATGGGCTGTCTTCTGCATTTGCATCAAATTTAGTCAACAACATACCAATGAGCGTACTTTTCTCATCACTTCTGCCGTTTTCAACAAACGGAAATGCGTCTATGCTTGCAGCAGTTATAGGCTCAAATATAGGGGCTTTCCTTACCCCTGTCGGTGCGCTCGCAGGCATTATGTTTTCAAAAATACTAAAAAATAATAAGGTGAAATTTTCTTTTGTCGATTTTACAAAATACGGATTTTTGATTGCAATTCCAACCTTGCTCGCAGCTATTGGTGGATTATATCTTTCAGTTTTGACTTTTGGATAATTATTACTTTTTGTTAGCTAATTTTATATCCAAATTTATATATAGTATAACGTCTGAAATCACTATAAATTCTTAAAGAAAATTTTTGAAAATACAAAAAAT
>CAZQGE010000037.1:0-12798 GCA_964592815.1 uncultured Bacteroidaceae bacterium
AACCCCAAAAAGTTTTAGTTTCCAGAGCCATTAGCGAAATATATAATATTGGTTTAATTATTCACAAGTGGTATACTTAGTTTTTATAGTATTTATTATTGACACAATGGAAGTAAACATTGCTAAATATTTTTTTGGTATTGTAAATCATAAAAAATTTTGTTAAAATACTAAAGTGATTGAAAATAAAGATTGAGAGGGAAATTATGAGTGAAAAAGGTCAATTAAGTTTCAAACAGAAATGTTCGGGAACTATGCACAAACTTCTTGGGACAACTCCGAATGACGGAATGCAACCTAAAGAAGTTTTTTCATACAGTTTTGCAGGACTTGGACAAAACCTTATCTGTGGTTTAGTGGGAAGTTTTGTCAGTTATTATTTTACCAACGGTTTGCTTATGGCACCTGTTACTGTTGGATTGATAATGTTGTTTGTTCGTATTTTTGACGCGCTGAACGACCCAATTATGGGCTCGGTTGTTGACAGAACGCGAACAAAAGATGGAAAATGCAGACCTTATCTCAAATGGATGCCTATCCCTATTGGTGTGTTTACCGTTCTGTTATTCTTGCCATTGCCACCAAAAACCATATCTACGGTTGCAATTATGACAACGATTTACGTGATTTGGAGCATTGTTTACACCATAGTTGACGTTCCGTATTGGGGACTTGGCACAGCAATGACTGGCGACACAGAAAAGCGTAACACGATGCTTACGGTTGCTCGTTTGTTTTGCACGTTAGGCGCGGGCTTGATTTCAGTTATGATACCGCAAATTACCAACTCTTGGATTAAGGCTTATACCGATGCCAACGGGCAAATTATGAATGGCAATGAAGCGTTGGCGGCGGAACAACTTAGAAATAATTTTTGGTGGCTAGCATTGATTTTGGTTTTGATTGCAATACCGACATTCTGGATTGGATATAAAAACACAAAAGAACGCTTTGGTTCTGACGCAAAGCCTGCTACGTTAAGCCACAACTTGAAATTGCTTACAAAAAACACTCCACTTTTGATGGTTGTTTTATTCGGTATTTTAGGCGCTGGTAGAACGCTTTATATGTATTCGGGTGTATATCTTGCACAATATAACCTTAGCGCAGTCGGCGTATCTTTTATGGGTATGGAAGGCTTGGGATTGTTTACATTGATTACCATTGCTGTTGTACCTGGCGGTTTGATTGCATCTTTGATGGTTCCGTGGTTAAGTAAAAAATTCGGTAAAAAAGGAATACTCCTTTGGTCGCACGTTTTTGGCGCACTTGTTCTGTTTGTTATGTACGGCGTCGGTTGGCGACAAGATTGGGCTTTGATTATAAACTTGGTGGGTTTGATTTTATTGGGTATACCACAAGGTATAGCTAACATTGTTACATACTCTATGATTAGCGACTCGGTCGAATATTTAGAACTCAAAACTGGAGAAAGAGCAGAAGGTATTTGCTTTGCTATGCAGACGTTTATAAACAAAATCGGTATGGCAATCGGAGCGGCAGTCACTTGCTTTGCGTTGGGTTGGGCACACATCGATGCTGACAACGCTATAACTTATTCTATTGCTGGAAATGCTCAAGGCTTAGACTTGTTGTTTGCTTTGTCAGTTTTGGTTCCTGCCGTCAGTATGATTATTTGTGTCATTCCATTGTTCTTCTATAAGTTCAATGAAAAAGACCAAAAAGAGGCAGTTGTTACTATTTCTCAAAGAAAAGTCAAGGCGCAAGAGATAATTGAAAAAGTAAAGACAGAAAATAACAGCGACGTCATAATTCCTATTGACGGAGTTATAATCAAATCTATTGCGGACAAAATTAGTATGGAAGAAGCAGCCTTGTCATTTATTGAAAAGGAAAGCGACTGATGTTTTGAATTGCTTAAACTTATCGTGACGTCAGTTCTTGGCGTCACGATAAATTTGAAAAAATAATTTTTTCTGAAATAGCACAATATAACTTAAAATTTAGTGATTTTTCATAAAATAAAAGAAAAATAGGTAAAATGTTAACTTAATTAAAAAAATACTTGAAACAAATTAGTTCAAGTGTTATACTAATTTTATGGATATTAAAAACGCAGCTTTTTATTTTACAGCATATAGAAAACTCTTGCGCGCATACACAGATTTTCAAATGAGCGCGCTTGAAGACTATGAACTTTCGCCAAACGAAATTGTCGTTTTGGCGAGTTTGGAGACCATAAATACAGCAAGCGAAATTGCTACAAATGCCGATGTTTCAAAGGCACTTGTTTCTCGTAGTGTTAAGTTGCTCAAAGAAAAAGATTTTATTACGACTACTGTTTCAGACGTCGATAAAAGAGAACAGGCTTTGGCATTGACTGAAAAAGGCAAGGACGTTGCTGTGTTGATTGATGAAGCAAACAGAAGATTTTTTGCAACTTCATTCGCAAATTTTGAAGATAACGAAAGACGCGTGTTAAAAGCGTTGCTTGTTATGATGTTAGACAACCTAAATATAGGAGGCTTTGATGAAACTTGATGAGATAAGAGCTGATAAGGCTAAAAGTGCGCAATTTATGGCGGATGAAATCACCTATTTGTGCAAGAATTTTAAGGACCGTGACCCTGGTAGCGACAGCGAAAAAGGCGCTTGCGAATATATGGCGCAACAACTGTCTGAACTGTCTGACGAAGTAAAGGTTGAACCATTTGAAGTTCACCCCGCATCGTTTATGGGTTGGGTTTATATTACGGTAACTTGCACTTTGCTTGCATTTGTTACTTACTTTTTTGCAAACTTTGTGTCAATTGCGTTGATAGTTGCAGGTGTAATTCCTATGCTTTTGCAATTTGTGTTTTATAAACGCGCGCTTGACCCTTTATATCCCGCAAAGACTTCTCATAACGTGACTGCTATTAAGCATCCGACTGGTGAAGTAAAACGTCGTGTTTTCTTTAACGGACACCCTGACGCTGTATGGGAATGGACAACAAACAATTTGTTTGGCGGTGAGGCATTCATAAGCCAAGTTGTTATATCTTTCATTGGCATTTTCTTCTTGTTTGTTTTGAATATCGCAAGATGGGCATCTATCGGTGGCATTGGTGCAGGAATTGCAGAAGGCGTTTATCTCTACGTCGGTTTGGCTGGTTTGATTTTTGTTCCTTTTTGGATTATGACTTATTTCTTGTCCAACACCAAAGTTATTGTTGATGGCGCAAACGACAACTTGACAGGCTGTTATATGGGTATTTCAATTTTGAAAGCCTTAAAAGAAAACAACGTCGAGTTTGAAAACACAGAAGTTGGCGTAATTATAACAGGCTCGGAAGAAGCTGGTTTACGTGGAGCAAAGGCTTGGTGTGAACAACACAAAGGCGAATATAAAGACGTCCCAACAGTTATTGTTTCTTATGACACAATTCGTGACGGCAAATTTTTGCAAGTAAATCGCAGAGATTTGAATTGCACAGTAAAATGTGACAAAGAAGGCTCAGATTTGTTTGTTCAAGCCGCCAAAAATGTGGATATCAACTGCCTTGAAGGTTCTGTGCCTTTGGGAGCAACAGACGCTGCTGCATTCAATCAAGGCGGTTTCAGAAGCGTTGGAATTACTGCGCTTGACCACAAATTGCCAAAGTATTACCACACTCGTTTGGATAGCTATGACAATCTGGACAACGAATGCTTGGCAAACTGCTTTGACGTTTCAGTTGAATTTTTGAATTTGTGGGATAAACAAGAATAATGGTGTATTGTGTGAAAAATTACTAATTGAGTTGTATTTTTACATAAAAACTGTATTAAGATAAGGATAAAATATAATAAAAGTCTAAAATAAATCACCGATTAAAACTCGGTGATTTCTTATGCGTTTTTTATTTAAGAATCATATAAGAGTTCTCAAAACTATATTATAATGTTTATAAACTAAATTCAATCAAAGGTTTATAAACTAAATTCAATCAAGTGCGTAGGTCATCGCCAATTATAGGTAAAATTTTAGAGTGAACTTTGTCTGAAAGTCTTGAATAAATTCGCTCTCCGTATCTGTCGTGTATCCCGTTTAAGTCCAAATTCGTGGTTATTATGGTGGATAATCCTTTGATAAGGCGTTCTTCTAAAACCAACAACAAATATTCTAGGGTTACATTTTTAAGAATAGGTTCAGTTCCCAAATCATCAATTACCAAAAAATCGCAAGTCATAACTTTGTCCATAAGTTCTGCACGGTCAATAATTGGGGAAGTGTGTATTCTAAGCATCAAAGAGTTGAATTCGTAAGCCGACATAAATTGCGCGCTGTAACCACGGTCAACGACTTTTCTTGCCATTGATGATGCAATCGAACTTTTGCCTGTGCCAGTTTTTCCTAACAAAGTGATGGTGTTTACCTTAACATTTGGCAACTTTTCTGCATAACTTTTCATCATTGAGTAGATTTCTATGAGTTCCGTACGCTGTTGTTTGTTGTCAATTTTACAAAAGTTGCAACTCTCAAAAGTAAAGGGAGCAGTTTTCAATATATTGCAGTCTTGTTCAAGTTGTAAAATATATTCTTTCCAAATACACCGACAAACCTTGCCGTCAATAAAACCTGTATCATTGCAAATTTTGCAATTTGTTTTGATTTCAAAATCACTTTCAGAATATCCGTTTTCTGCAAGTTTTTTTGCATAAAGTTTATGCAATTCGTCTAAAACTTTGTTTGAACTAGCTTGAGGTTTTGCATAATAACTGAACATTGCATTGACATAATTTGAATGAGCTTGGCTGATTTCTGGGTTGGAAAAGGCTTGCGACATCAAGGCTTCTGCCTTTTGCTCCGCAATTTCTTTTTTGCGCTTTTGCGCAATTAAAACTTTTTCCATTGTCGAATTTTTCATTTTTACCATTCAATCTTTTTCATTTGTTCAATGCTTGTTATTACTGACTGCAATTCCTTATCCGAGTATTCACGTTGTGGAAAATTAAGTGCAGAGTTTTGCGTTGTTTGCGTGCCTTTCGCTTCTTTTTGGGCATTTTCAAGTGTGTCAATATGTTTAGATTTCCACGCTGACAAAAGTTGATTTATGTATGTTGCGGGATATGTTTTTCCAACCGCTAAACTTGCCGCATAAAGGATAATTTCATCATTAAAGCCCCAAATAGTCGTCCAAGTTTTATAAAATTCTCGGTCTGAATTTGTGACAGATTTGCTTCTGCCTGTTTTTGCTATGATTGCCTTTATTTTTTCGTCTAGTTTAATTTTTGAACTTATAAATTCGTCTATGCTTTCTCTGCTTAAAAGACCTTCTGAATAAAATCTTTGGACAACGCTGTTTAACCCTTCAAGGCTCTTAATTCCACTTATAAAACAATGGTGCGCTATTGTAAGCAAGGCGTCATCAGAAAAACCTTTTGTTGTCCACGGAATTGTATAAACTTCAATTATATGGTCTAATGACTCGTAATAAACGCCCAAATTTTTGTTTATGTTGATTGCCAAATTATACAGTTTTTCGCGATGATTTTGGTAATCAGACATTTCTTCTGCGGTGAATATATTCATACGATAGAATTCGTCCAACTTTTTATCCAACTTGATAAAACTTTTGCCACCTTTAAGCAACTTTGCTGCTTTCAAAATTGCTGGCAACTCATATCCCCAACTGCCAAGCCATTTTTGCAACATTTGCTTTTCTTCAAGCTCTGCGCCTGTTTTTCTGTTGAGCGCAGACAAAACTTGACGCATACTTTCTGTTTGCGCGTCATATTCGTTCAGCTTTTCCTCAACGTCCGCAATCGTTTTTACTCCATCTTGAACCCAGTTTTTTGCAACAGTAAGTATGTAGGGGTATCTTATGGATAAGCCTTTAAGATTTATGCAATACTGCACGACCATAAGCATAGCGTCAGTATCCATTTTGTAGCTGTCAAAGAAATTGTAATATTCGTTAAATTCGTTAGGCGTAAGCATCCTGTCGGGATAAAGTTGTTGCAGTTGCAAATTAAAGTCATTCCATTTTTCAGCTTTATACTTTTTAGGAGGTTGTTGCGCTTTTTTAAGTGATAAATATTTGACTTCCAAAGGCTGCTTTGACAAAATTTGGACAAGTCCAGAGTCTTCAAAATATGTGTATGCGGAAATAATTTCGTCGATGCCAACGTTCAAAACTTGCGCCATTGTTTCAAGAGAATTTACATTTTCGGGTACGGAACACAAGTAAAGGCCATACAAATATATTTTGCATTGAGTGTCGGAAACAAAGGGTAAATGCTCAGAAATAAAGAGGTTGTCAACAAGTGTGAAACTCTCCATCAAAAAATCGCTAGAAAATTTTGCAAAACCCAATTTTACGTCTCCTTTCAAAAAATTAGTGGACTTTGAATATATCACATTTTACGACTAAAATACAATGTTTTAGCTAAATATTTTTTATTTACAATATCTAGTGTAGGCGTACTAATATAAGCATATATTTTTAAGATTTAGTCTAAGTTTTTATCGTTTTCGTCTGTTTCGCGGTAATATGGCAGAGCATTGAATCTTTTGTCAGTTAAGTCCAAAAGATGAGCACGGACAAGCGCTTTTTTCAAAGTTAAGGTAAGCGGTATTCCAATAATTCCGCAAATTATAAGTTGTGATGCGAAAATTTGCGCCATACTAAGAGCGTAGGTTGTTGGTTCTGCGCCAGCGAGTATGAAAATTGCGGGAATAAGCAAAGCGTTAAAAATCATAGGCGGAAGGCTTGCAAGAACGATGTGTTTTTTCAATAACCTGGTAAACACTACTGAAAGTGCGGTTGCAAGCGTACCTATCAGTACGTCGTATAAGCCAAAACCAGAAAATAGGTTTGTAAATAAACAACCTAAAATCAAACCAGGAATTGACTCTGGCATAAAAATTGGTAGAAGACACAATGCTTCCGATATGCGGAATTGTATCGGTCCAAATGCTATGCCTGGGACTGCCATTGATAGCGCAAGATATAATGCTGCAATTATTGCCGAACGGGAAATAAAGATTACTGAACGTTTCAAAAAAATACCTCGGTTTTTTTTATTGATGGGTGTTGCCGTGACCATCGCAAGTATGTTATCATATTATAGAATTATTTGCAAACTTTTGAACTTCATAACTTTCAAAGTTGCAAGAAAAAAAATATTAAGTTTTTTGCAATAATACGCAAATAACGAGGAGCATAGATGTTTAATTTTGACGATATGAAATTTTTGAACAGCGCATTGAATACTGGCGCATTTGTAGTATCAGGTGACAACGTTATGACTGCAAGCTGGGGCTTTGTTGGTGTTATGTGGGGCAAAAAGGTTTTTGTTGCGCCTATTCGTGACAGCAGATTTACGAAAACTATTTTGGACAAAACGAAATCTTTTACTGTTTCTGTTCCTAAATTCGATACAATGAAGGACGCTTTGAAAGTTTGCGGAACAGTCAGCGGAAAAAATACAGACAAATGGCAACTGGCAAAAATTGAAAAAGTTAAAGCCAAAAGCATTGACACTTATGTTGTTGACGGCTGTGCGAAATATTTGGAGTGTAAGGTTTTGGCAGTTGTCCCTATGAAGGACGTTGACATAAAGGACGTTGAAAAATGGTATCCGACGTCGGATATGCACAATTTTTATTTTGGCGAAATCGTTGAGGAATATTGATGAAAATTTGGGCAATGATTATGCAAAAAGACAAGTTGGTAAAAGATTTGATTTATAATTCAGACCTTAGCTTGAACTCAAAAAACTATCAGAAAATTTTGCAAGAGATTTCTTATAATTTGGATATTGCAACTCCTGTCAATTTGCCAACGCACTTTAATCACTTTATCAAATTTAACAGAGTGAAATATATTCCAAGAGATTTCATTGAACAAATTGATTTCACAGCTTTGATTTTGGAGAATGTAACAGAAAAATAGCCTTTTAGAAACACTAAATTTTACGGACGTTTTTACGTCCGTTTTTTTTGTATAATTTAGTTTGCCTTTCAGATACTATACCCACGGAGGTAACTATGTCTAATAGCGGTATAATCAGGAGAATAGATGAACTAGGGCGCATTGTCATTCCAAAAGAAATGCGAAAAAGTTTAAGGTTGCAAGAAGGCGATGAAATGCAAATTTTTGTCGAAAACGAAGGTGTTTTGCTTAAAAAATACATTGGAATTGAAAGTGTTTTATCCTCATCAAAGGCAATTATGAAACTTCTCGCCGAGCAAACTGGGGCAACGGTGTTGTTGTGCAATTCAACTGAGGTAATTTCGGCGTTTGGTGATAAAAAAGCTGAATATCGTCCGAAAAAACTTTCTGAAACCACGATACAACTGTTAAAAACACGAAAGCCACAGGTTATACACGGCGAAAAACTCGGTGATTTGTTTGAAAACCACTTGCCAAGCTCGGCTTATGCCATAAGCGAATGCGTAATTACAAACGGCGATTTTATGGGTGCGTTAGTTTTGATGCTTGATACCTTGCCTAGTGATATTGCAAGAGCTTATCTGCATTTTGCGGTTTCAGCTCTGTCTGCTGTTTTAGAATAATTGAAAGATATATCGTCAAACAAAATACGCAGAAACGGACTTGCTAAAAGTGCAATGGTTCTCACTTTTGGCTTGGTTTTGTCGAAAATTATAGGTGCATTATATAGAATTCCGCTTACGAATATTTTGGGTGCGGAAGGTATGGGAATGTATCAACTGGTTTTCCCTGTTTATGCTCTTTTTACTGTCTTAGCAACGGCGGGAGTGCCTACCGCACTTTCAAGAATTATTGCAGAAAAAAATGCCTTTGGATTGGACTCGTCAAAAAATATGAGGGTTGCGGTCGTGTTTGTTTGCATAATTTGTTTGATTTGTGTTGTTTTGATTGAGGGTTTGGCATTGCATTTAGCAAGATGGCAAGGCAATGAAAACACCGCTACGGCTTTTCGTATTGTTGCGCCAGCCGTTTTTTTTGTTGGAATTACAGCTTGTTTTAGAGGTTGGTTTCAGGGTTATGGCAATATGACACCTACTGCTGTTTCAAACATTCTTGAACAAGTCGTAAAATTGTCTGTTGGTCTTGGGCTTGCAATAGCTTTTGCAAAAAGTAAGAAATCGGCAATGGAAGGCGCATTTTTTGGCGTAACTATTGCTGAACTTTTTTCTATGGTTTATTTGTTTGTAAATTTTTTAATCAAAAGAAAAAGATATAATTCAAGTGACGATAAAACCAAATTTTGCAAACAAGACGGAATTATTATGTTGAAAGTTGCTTTGCCTATTGCGCTTGTTTCGATAATATTGCCGTTGACAAATTTTTTTGACAGTTTGTTGATTGTAAATCTTATCAAAATTGGTGGTTTGAACACATCGCAAGCGACAGCGCATTACGGTCTTTTATCTGGACCTGTAAACTCGCTTATAAATCTACCTATTGTTGCAATTTTATCTTTGGCAGTTGTCATTGTTCCTACAGTTTCAACGTCAAGAGTTGAACACGACATTTTTAATATAATTTCAAAAAGCAAACTTTCAATCAAACTCGCATACATTTTTGGTGTACCTTCATCATTGTTTTTTTTGTTGTTTGCGAAAGATATTTTAGCATTGATTTATCCAAATTTATCTGCGGATAATTTGGAGATTGCTTCAAAACTTTTGATATTGGTGTCGCCTAACGTAATTTTTCTTGCCGTTATGCAAATTTACGTTTCTTTGCTTCAAGGTTTGGATAAAACAAAGTATGCAGTTATATCTTTGATGGTTGCGGCTGTCATAAAAATTGTTATTACGGCAGCAAGTGTTAAATTTGTGGGCATTATCGGCGCAGGTATAGCATCGCTTATTATGGGGTTTGTTGCGTTGATTGGGGTGAATTTAAGTTTTTACAAACTTACTAGTTTGCACATAGAGAAAAATGTTGCCACAATATGCGTTTTGGGTGCTATAATGCTTTTGTTGGGTTATGGCATAAAGCAAGGAATTTTTAGCCCTGTTGTCAGATTGCTTGTCGGCGTCATAACTTTTATTTTTGTTTACGGTTGGCTTTTGCTTATGACAAGCGTGCTGACAAATGAAGAAATAAATCAACTGCCTTTAGGTAAATATATTTTGAAAATAAGGCGTTTTGCACGCTTTTGGGAACAAGGTGACTATGAAAATTGAAGAAATTATGAAAGGCTCACATTCAAGTTACATAGCTGATGATTTTGCTTTGTCATCGGCTTTTGTTGATAAAGAAATTCCGTTGTTAATTTTTAACGTGACAGAGTTGAACTTTGGTTTGGTTATTGAAAGATTGATTTCACTTTACGGCGCAAACAAAAAGATAGTAGCTTTTACTGCTGAAAATGACGTTGCGTGTAAAGTTGTAGAATTGCCAAAGCAAATATATTCATGGATATATTTGGAAAAAGAAGAACTTGTCGAGCATAAGAAATTTGATTTTTCAGATTTAATCAAAATTATGTTTAGATTACGTGCAAAAGACGGTTGCGAGTGGGATAGAGCTCAAACGCACCAAAGCATAAGAATAAATCTTATTGAAGAGGCTTATGAACTTGTTGAAGCCATTGATATGAACAACATTGATATGATGCTTGAAGAAAGCGGTGACGTCCTTTTGCAATCTGTTTTCCACGCGTGTATAGCTGAGGAAAGCGGTGAGTTTAGCGTTTCGGATATGTTGACTGCGTTATGCAGAAAACTTATTGACCGCCACACTCATATATTTGGAGATAACCACGCAAATACTCCAGAAGAAGCATTGATTTTTTGGAATGAAGCTAAAAAGAAAGAAAAAAAATATGTTTCGAGTTCTGATGCTATAAGCAGAGTCCCTAAAAATTTACCATCGTTGTTGTATTCTGAAAAAATACAAAAAATAGCAAAAAAGGCTGGCTTTGACTGGACGGACGTTTCTGAAGTTGTTGAAAAGGTAAAAGAAGAACTGTATGAAAGCATTGATGCTGACGTTGACCACAAAAACGAAGAATGCGGTGATTTGCTTTTTGCAGTTGTAAATTTGTGCAGATTTTACAAGGTTGAACCCGAACTTGCTTTGAGATTTGCAAATGAAAAATTTGAAAGAAGATTTTCAAAAGTTGAACAACTTGCAAAGGAACGCAACGTTGATATGAAAAATTCAACAATAGAACAACTTGACGTGCTTTGGAACGAAGTAAAAAAACAGGAAAGGAAAAATTAAAATAAAACACGATATGTATTGTTTATGAAAATTGGTAACGTTGAATTAAAATCTAACATTATTCTTGCACCTATTGCGGGCTTTTCTGACGTAGGATTTAGAGATTTATGCGCTGTTTATGGAGCTGGTTTGACCGTAACTGAAATGGTGAGCGCAAAAGGACTGTGTTATTGCAACAAGGGCACAGACGCTTTGCTTGCTGTTACAAAAAACACGAAACCCGTTTCCGTACAGCTTTTTGGAAGCGACCCAGAATTTATGTATAAGGCTTCAAAAGATGAAAGACTGAGTAAATTTGACATTATCGACATAAATATGGGCTGTCCAGTACGAAAAGTGTTTTCAAATGGTGATGGTAGTGCTTTGATGCAAAACGGAGAGTTGATTTCTGAAATTGTTCACGCAGTAAAAGAAGGCTCGGGTAAACCTGTTACTGTCAAAATTAGAGCTGGAATTGTAATAGAAAAGCCACTTGCTGTTCAATCTGCAATTTGCGCGGAAAAAGCGGGAGCGGACGCCATAACTGTTCATCCAAGATATAGAGAACAGTTTTACAGCGGAAACGCAGACCACACAATTACTTATGAGGTCAAAAAAGCGGTTGGTATTCCTGTTATTGCAAGCGGAGATATTGTTGACTTAAAAAGTCTTCAATACGTTGCAAAAACCTCTCAAGCAGACGGTTTTATGATTGCTAGAGGCGCGCTAGGCAAACCTTATATTTTTTCTGAATTACAAGGATTAGACTATAATTTTTGCGTAAAAGACAGCATTTTGAAACATATTGAAACTTTGAAAAATGCTCTTAGCGTAAGCGTTGTTGCTAATCAAATGAAATTACATTTATGCTATTATGCTAAAAATACAAGCAATTCAAAACTTGTAAGAACGGCTGTAAGCAAAGCAAAAACATTAGCGGATATATACGGAATTGTGGAGGAATATTTTGTTTAATATTGTGTTGGTTGAACCCGAAATCCCTCAAAATACTGGGAATATTGTAAGAACTGCTGCGGCAACTGGTTGCCACGTACATTTGATTAAACCGTTGGGGTTTGACATAAGTGACAGGGCATTAAAGCGTGCAGGGCTGGATTATTGGCACTTGACGGACTTTACTGTTTATGAAAATTTGGCAGACTTTTTTAAGAGAGTGTGCGGTAAAAATTGTGCGTTTGATGAAAAATCAACTTGGAGAGTTGTAAATGAATGCGATAATGCTTCTCCACGTTTTTTCTTCTGTTCAACAAAAGCTCACAAACGCTATGATGAGATAAAGTTTCAAGCAAACGATTATCTGTTTTTTGGAAAAGAAACAAAAGGTTTGCCTGAAGAATTGTTGCGTGATAACTATAAAAACACTATTCGTATTCCAATGATTAAAGACGCGCGTTCGTTGAATTTGTCTAATTCGGTTGCTATTGTTGTTTATGAGGGAATGCGTCAAGTAAATTTTGAAAATTTGTTGGAATTTGGTCATTTGACAAAGTACTAAGGGCAACCTTTATAGTCTTTGTTATTTTGAAAGTATAATTACTTTGAACACGATAAGTGTTCTAACTTATTTTATACTCTGTTAGCTTTAATGTCGACTTTGACTAAATTTTGAATTTTACATTAAAGCTAACTCTGTAATTACACAAAAAAG
>CAZQGE010000038.1:0-12618 GCA_964592815.1 uncultured Bacteroidaceae bacterium
AAGCATTTGTTTTTGATGTGTTAGAAGCGTTTGGGAGGATTAGTGATGGCTCTAAAGAATAAGGTGTTTAATTTGACGGCAACAACTAGGCAAACGGTGAGAAAAGAGCTTATTGATGAGTTTTTAACAGAAGACGCGGGAAGTGGAAAGGGTGAGTTAGCTTCAAAGTACTACTATGCTGTTGAGCGTTTTGGGGAGTATTCTATTGAATTGCATCGTCCAGCTGCGCTCAATAAAGGCTTTGATTTTACTGTCCACATAATAGGAATGAAGTTTAAGAAAAATAGAGCTTATACCAATCCAAGCCATAATGATATATTTTGCGCATTGGAGCAAGTAAAGAGCCAGGATAGCGATTCTTATGAGAAGGTTAAAATCGAGATTAATAATATTTTCAATCTTTGTCAATGCGATTTTGACAATGTTAATGGTATAAAATTCAATGATTTTAGCGGAATAGCTCGACCAGTAGAGATTATTTTATTAGCCGTAAAGTGGCTTTTCATCGAGCAAGATGTAACCTATTGGAACTGGTCAGGTAGGCAAATGTTTTGTGATGGATTAGCTTCTAGGGATTTGGTATGATGAAGCTACAACCAGATAATTTTGAACTAGAGACTAACACAATATGGAGCTTTCCTGATAGAGGGAAGTGGGCAACTCACGATGCCAAATATCGTGGCAACTGGTCGCCATACATTCCTAGAAATATCATTTTGCGATACTCCAAAGAAGGTGATATTGTTTTGGATCAGTTTTGTGGCGGTGGCACAACGCTTGTCGAGGCAAAACTATTGAATCGAAATGCGGTGGGTGTTGATATAAATGAAAAAGCTGTTGAATTAAGTGCGCAAAAGTGTAGCTTTGATTATGGCGATAACAATATCTGCGCCAAGCTAGGAGATGCAAGAACATTGGATTTGGCAAGCGATAGTATTGATTTGATATGCACACATCCGCCTTATGCAAATATTATACAATACAGCGAAAGCATCGAAGGCGATTTGTCGCATTTGGGAATGAAAGAGTTTTTGTCAGAGATGTACAAAGTTGCGTTAGAGGCATACAGGGTTCTCAAAAAAGATAAGTTTTGCGCCATACTAATGGGAGATATTCGCATCAAGGGGATGGCAAAACCGCTTGCCTTTGAAACAATGCGAGTTTTTGAACTTGCGGGATTTAAGCTAAAAGAAATCATCATAAAAGAACAACATAATTGCAAAGCAACAGGCTTTTGGAAAACAAGCAGCATTAAGCACAATTTTTTGCTGTTGGCTCACGAAAATCTGTTTGTTTTCAAGAAATGAATTTGCTTTGTTTCATTTACAATTTACAAATATAAACTTATTACAAAAAGAAGTAGTTTGCCAAAAACTATTTCTTTTTTGCTATTGCAAATCTTTGATTTTCTTGTTATAATAGTGTCATAAAGATTATGGTGGTGTACTATGACATTTGCTGAAAAGTTAAAATTCGCAAGACAAAAGCTATATTTGAGTCAAGAAGGGCTTGCAAAAGTGCTCAACGTTTCCTTTGCAACGGTCAACCGTTGGGAAACAGGAAAACACGAACCTGGACTAGCTGCCAAGAAGGCTTTTTATATGTACTGCAAAGAAAACAAGCTTGATTTGGAGGACAAATAAATGGCTATGCAGGTGAGTAAGGAAATTATTGTAATTAAAAACTGACGGGAGAAATAATAATGGCTAATAATAGAAAAGAACAGGAAAGAACGGAGCTTCATAGAACCATTTGGGGCATAGCAAATGACCTGAGAGGAAGCGTTGACGGATGGGACTTCAAACAATATGTGCTGGGTATGCTGTTCTATAGATACATAAGCGAAAACTTGACTAGATATATAAATGCAGGCGAGCATGAGGCAGGCAATACCATTTTTGATTATGCCGGTCTTACTGATGCGCAAGCAGAGCTGGCAAGAGAAGACATTGTTTCTTCAAAGGGCTTTTTTATGTTGCCAAGCGAGCTGTTTGACAATGTAAGAAAACACGCTGCATATGATGAGAACTTAAATGAAACATTGAGTAAAATTTTTGCAAATGTAGAAGCTAGCGCACAAGGCACAGAAAGTGAAGAAAACTTCAAAGGCTTGTTTGCTGACCTTGATGTCAACAGTAACAAATTAGGCGCAACAGTGCCAAAAAGAAATGATAAGCTAGTAAAGCTGATGAACGGTGTTGCCGATATGAAGCTAGGCAATTACGAGGACAATACCATTGACGCATTTGGAGATGCATACGAATATTTGATGGGTATGTATGCAAGCAATGCAGGCAAAAGCGGTGGAGAGTACTATACTCCTCAAGAAGTTAGCGAATTATTGACAAGGATTGCAATTGTAGGCAAAACCGAAGTAAACAAAGTTTATGACCCTGCTTGTGGCAGTGGGTCGTTACTGCTAAAATCAGCAAAAATTCTTGGCAAGGACAACGTAAGAGTTGGTTTTTTTGGACAAGAAATCAATATAACAACATACAACCTTTGCCGTATCAATATGTTTCTTCACGATATAGATTTTGACAAATTTGATATTGCGCACGAAGATACACTGGTCAGCCCTCAACATTGGGATGATGAACCTTTTGAAGTAATAGTCAGTAATCCTCCATATTCTATCAACTGGGATGGCGATAGCAATCCGCTACTCATCAATGACCAGCGTTTTGCTCCCGCCGGCGTACTTGCACCAAAAAGCAAAGCTACCTTGCTTTTGTTATGCATTGCCTAGCTTGGCTTGCAACCAACGGTAAAGCGGCAATCGTTTGCTTTCCTGGAATTATGTACAGAGGTGGAGCAGAGAAAAAGATTAGGCAATATTTGATTGACAACAACTATATTGATTGCATAATTCAATTACCCGATAACTTGTTTTTTGGAACAAGCATAGCCACTTGTATTATGGTGCTTTCTAAGTCGAAAAGCGAAAACAAAACACTTTTTATTGATGCAAGTAGCGAATGCGTAAAGGTAACAAACAGTAATAAACTTACTACCGAAGAAGGCGGGAACATCGACAACATTTTGAAAATGTATGTTGATAGAAAAGATGTTGATTATAAGGCAAAACTTGTCGATAATAGTGAAATTGCAAAAAATGACTATACATTGAGCGTTTCTACCTATGTAGAACAAGAGGATAAACGTGAGAAGATAGACATTAACAAACTAAATGCTGAAATCAAAAATATAGTGGCAAAAGTAGATGTTTTGCGCGCAGAAATAGATAAAATCGTTGCTGAAATTGAGGGGGTAAAATATGAGATTGAGTGATGTTTTGTCTAAACCACCCAAAAGCGAGTTTGTTCAAGTTGATGCTTTTTTATTGAACAAAAAAGGAGATATTGGGCAACAAGTAAATTTAGAGGTGGGCAAAGTGGCATTAAATTTCTTTTGTTCTAATTGTGACGATACAAGAACTTATTACTCTAAAGGAAAACTATGTTGTATTTTCGTAAATGAAAGGATTATAAGTATCGATTGCGTACTAAACTGTGATTGTGGTTCTAGTGTCCAAATGTGGTTTTTAGTTGAAAGCGAAGAAAGAATCACGGGTGCCGTGCCCAAAGTGCGTATATTAAAAAGAAATGAAAAATTATCGAGTGGTGTCAAATTTGATATAAGCAAATACGGAGAATATTCGGAACTTTTGATGAGCGCACAAAGAGCATTTCGTGAAAGACTAGGGGCAGGCGCTATTGTATATCTGCGTAAAGCATACGAAAAGATTACAAAAGACACAGCCGATGCTGTCGGCATTGATTATAAAAAACATTCTACTGGCAACCCAAAGAATTTTGCGGAATTGTTGAAAACAGTGGATGAACAATGCCATATTATTCCTAGAGAGTTTTCGGAAAATCGCTATACTTTATTCCAAGAATTAAGCGGTGTAGTGCATGGCGAATTTGATGAAGAACTGGGACTTTTAAAATTTGAATCATTATATAGATTGGTGGTTGGAATATTAGAAAATGTAAAAAACAATGGCGAATTACGCCAAGCGGCTACGGCTCTTGGCTGGACTGCTAGAGAGGAAGCAATATGAAAGAACTGCAATTTTACGTATATAAGGACAACAACGAAGAAATAACGGCAAACGTTGTCATAAAGGATGAGACAATCTGGCTTTCGCAAAAGGGAATGGCAGAGGTTTTTGACTGCTCAACGGATAACATTTCGTTGCACTTAAAAAACATTTATGCTGATAGTGAATTAGCTGAAAACGCAACTGCCGAGGATTTCTCGGTGGTTCAAACGGAAGGTAATCGCAAGGTCAATCGTAATATTAAATTGTACAACCTTGACGCAATAATTTCGGTTGGCTATCGTGTAAATTCTGCAAAGGCGACCAAATTCCGCATTTGGGCGACTTCGGTGTTGAAAGAATATATGCAAAAAGGCTTTGTCGTTGATGATGAAAGATTAAAGCAAGGCAGTAACATTTTTGGCAAAGATTACTTTAGAGAGTTATTAGAAAAGGTTCGCTCAATCAGAGCGAGCGAAAGAAGAATTTGGCAACAAATCACCGACATTTTTGCAGAGTGTAGCATTGACTACGACAACAACGCAGAAGTGGCTAACAACTTTTACGCAATGGTGCAAAACAAATTCCACTACGCAATCACAGGGCAAACGGCGGCGGAGATTGTTTACACACATTCAGACAAAGCTAAAGAAAATATGGGGCTGACTACTTGGAAAAACTCCCCCGATGGCAGAATACTAAAAAGCGATGTTGGTATTGCCAAAAACTACCTTAACGAAAAGCAAATAAAACAGCTGGAAAGGGCAGTTTCCGGCTACTTCGACTATATAGAAGATTTGATTGATAGAGAACACGTCTTTAGTATGCAAGACTTTGCAAGCAGTATCAATGAGTTTTTGTCATTTAGAAAATACGACATTTTGCAAGGTTTAGGCAAAATTAGCGCAAAGGACGCAAAGGCGAAGGCGGAACTGGAATATCAAGAGTTCAACAAAACGCAAAAGATAGTGTCAGACTTTGACAAGCAAGTCAAAAAGATGGCAGAAGGGGGCAACAATGAATAATTCGGAACAAAGAAATTCGGAATTAGGAATTCGAAATTAGAGCAACTAATAGCCGAGCTTTGCCCCAATGGTGTGGAGTATAAAAGATTGGGGGAAGTTAGCGAAGTAAGTATTGGCGAATTTGTTCACAAAAACAAACAAAATGACCAAAGCTTGTACCCTGTGTATAATGGGGAAAAAGCAATACGGGTTTTTATGATGAATATAATCGAACTGAAAATAAGATTATAATTAGTGCAAGGGGTGCTAACGCAGGTTTCGTTAATAGAGTTTTTACAAAATATTGGTCGGGAAACAGCTGTTATTCAATAGAAGTAAATAAATACTTGAATTGGAATTTTGTTTATTTTTATTTAAAAAATAAAGAGCAAAAGTTATTAGGCGAGCAACAAAAGGGTGGTATTCCAGCCGTATCAAAAAAACAAGTGGAAGACTTTAAAATCCCACTGCCACCGATTGAGGTGCAGAGTGAAATTGTGCGAATTTTGGACAATTTCACAGAGCTTACAGCAGAGCTTACAGCAGAGCTTACAGCAAGAAAAAAACAGTATGAGCATTATCGTGATACTCTCTTGACTTTCGGCGACGATGTTGAGAAAAAGAGTTTGGGTGAAATAGGTACATTCACTAGGGGAAGAAGATTTGTTCATGCAGATGATAGAGAAGCAGGAATTCCTTGTATACATTATGGTGAATTGTATACGCATTATGGCATATCGGCGACGAAAGTAAAAACCTATATCAATGCAGAGCTAAAAACAAATTTTCGTTATGCAAAAAGAAATGATGTAATAATAGTTGCTGCTGGTGAAAACAAAGTGGACATTGGAGTTGGTGTAGCTTGGCTGGGAAATTTTGATGTGGCTATTCATGATGCATGTTTTATATTTTGCCACAATCAAAACCCAAAATATATCTCTCATTTTTTGCGAACAGAAATGTATCATCAACAAATAATTAAATATATTTCTGAAGGAAAGATTTGTTCTCTATCTCAAGTCGGTCTTTCAAAAACAAAAATCCCAGTCCCAACACCTGAAGAACAACAACGCATTGTTGATATTCTTGATAGGTTTGACAGCCTTTGCAATGACATTTCTCTGGGTTTGCCCGCAGAAATCAAGGCAAGACAACAACAATACGAATACTATCGTGATAAACTTCTTACGTTTAAGGAAATGAAAATATGAGTGAAGACAAAACTTATTTAGGTTATGTAAACATAAAGAACGATACTATTTTTACAATCGGCAAATTCGCAATACTATGGAATGTGTTTGAAGAGTATAACTGCAAATGCAACTGCAATTATGATACTATAAAAACAGCAGTTAGGAAAATGTATAAGAATGATATAATGCCGTTTGAGCGTTTTGCCGTATCATTAGAATCTAGATCAAAAAAAGCGCGCTGTAGTATTGAGGAATATGTGCAAACGAAGTTGTTCCCTGATGATGTTAGAGCAAGGATAGGAAATACAGAAAGGAACATAGGAATGAATGCTGTGCTTGATTTTGTTGAATCCAAAGGGTTAAGGAACAAAGAGGGAGCGTTATACGCAATTTTAAGAATTCGTAACAATATGTTTCACGGATTGAAAGGACACGCAGAATTAGATGACCAAGTTGAGCTTTTTGAAGCAATGTGTGGGGTTTTGGAGGAAATGAACTAATGAGTGAAATAAACATTATTGCACAGAGTGGCGAAAGCACCGTTGTTACCGAGTATATTCCAAGTGGAGTACGTGCGGAAAACTACCAGAGCGAGGCGCAACTAGAAAAAGAGTTTATAAATCTGCTTACCATTCAGGGGTATGATAGGTTGTTTTTGCATAGCGAAAAGGAATTGATTGCCAATCTTCGTAAGCAGTTGGAAATACTTAACAATTATAGATTTAGTGATGGCGAGTGGGATAGGTTTTTTACTGAGCGCCTGGCTAGCCCAAACGAAGGCATTGCAGAAAAAACCTATAAATTGCAAGAAGATTATATCCAAGTGCTCTCTTGCGATGACGGCACAAAAAAGAATATTTATTTGCTTGATAAAAAGAATATTCACAACAATAGGTTGCAAGTTGTTAATCAATACGAAGAAGAGGGCGGAAACCGCTTGACAAGGTACGATGTTACTGTGCTTGTCAATGGTTTGCCACTTGTTCATATAGAGCTAAAACGCAGAGGCGTTGCTATAAGAGAGGCTTTTAATCAAATAGAGCGTTATCAACGAGATAGCTTTTGGGCAGGGAGCGGGCTTTTTCAATACGTTCAAATTTTTGTTATAAGTAACGGCACGCATACCAAGTATTACAGCAATACTACAAGGTCTAGCCACATAGCAGAAACACAAAGCATTAACGCAAGGAACAAGAGCAAACGAAAAAGCAACAGCTTTGAGTTTACATCATACTGGGCTGACGCAAGTAACAAAATAATTCCTGACCTTATGGATTTTGGCAAAACTTTTTTTGCTAAACATACACTGCTAAATGTAATAACAAAATATAGTATTTTTACAACGGATAAATTGCTTTTGGTTATGCGTCCATATCAAATTGTAGCAACTGAAAGAATACTTAACAGAATTGTTGTAGGAAAAAATTATCGCTATCAAGGCACAAAAAAGGCAGGCGGTTATATTTGGCATACAACAGGTAGTGGAAAAACCCTGACTTCTTTTAAGACGGCGCAACTTGCCACAGCTCTTGATTATATTGACAAAGTTTTGTTTGTGGTTGATAGAAAAGATTTGGACTATCAAACAATGAAAGAGTATGACAAATTTCAAAAGGGCGCGGCAAATAGCAATACTTCAACAAAAGTGTTGGAGAAACAGCTAAGGGATGATAGTACAAAGATTATAATTACCACCATTCAAAAGCTTAGCCGTTTTATAGAAAAGTTTAAGGAGCATAATGTTTTTGCCCAAAATGTGGTCATCATCTTTGACGAATGTCATCGCAGTCAGTTTGGCGATATGCACAAGCAGATTACCAAGGCTTTCAAAAAGTACTATTTGTTTGGCTTTACAGGAACGCCTATTTTTGCCAAAAATTCAGGATATACAAAAAATGTGAAACTGAGGACTACCGAAGACGCTTTTGGCGATAAGCTTCATACTTATACCATAGTTGACGCAATCAAAGATAAAAATGTTTTGCCATTCCGTATTGATTACATAAAAACCTTAAAACAAAAAGAAGATACAAGGGATAGCAGAGTTCACGCAATTGATACAGATGAAGCATTGCTCGACGACAGGTATATCGGTGAAGTAACTAAATATATTTTAGAGCATTTTGACCAAAAAACAAAACGTAATGATATGTCTTATCAGTTTAGCGCATTGCAAAATATCAAAGAAGTTGCTACCGCAAAAGACAGACACTCCGTTGCTGAAATCAAACAAAAAGTAAGGCTAATTGGCTTCAACTCTATTTTTGCAGTTAGCGGAATACCTGCGGCAATGAAGTATTATTCTGAGTTCAAAAAGCAACTTAAGGAAAGCGGAAAGAGTTTGAAAATTGCGCTAATTTACAGTTTTGCGCCCAACGAGGAAGACCCTGCGCAAAGCGGAGAGAACTCAATTATTGAAGACGAAGATTTTGATACAAGCGGACTTGATAAAACCTCAAGAGACTTTTTGGATAGCGCGATAACTGATTATAACAATATGTTTTCTACTAATTTTGACACCTCAAGCGATAAGTTTGAAAACTACTATAAAGATTTGTCGTTAAGGGTAAAAAATAGAGAGGTAGATTTGCTAATTGTTGTCAATATGTTTTTGACAGGTTTTGACGCTACTACACTTAACACGCTTTGGGTTGATAAAAATCTAAAATATCACGGGTTAATCCAAGCGTTTTCTAGAACAAACAGAATTCTCAATAGCATAAAAACATTTGGTAATATCATTTGTTTTAGAGATTTGCAACAAGCAACCAACGATGCTCTTGCTTTGTTTGGAGACAAGGAGGCAAGTGGAATTGTTATATTGAAAGATTACATTTCTTATTATTTTGGGTATGACGAAAATGGCAAACATTATCCCGGATATAAAGAGTTGATTGATAAACTTTTGTCAGAGTTTCCTCTTGGTACAGCCATAATAGGCGAGCAGGCGCAAAAAGATTTTATTAGGCTTTGGGGCGCTATTTTAAGAATTAAAAATATTCTACCTTCCTTTGACGATTTTGTCGGTAACGAGATATTGAGCTTGCGTGATTTCCAAGATTATCAAAGTATATATATTGATATGTATCAGGAATTTAAGAGACTGAAAGAGGGCGACAAGGAAAAAATTAACGACGATATTGAGTTCGAATTGGAGCTTGTCAAGCAGGTAGAAGTCAACATTGATTACATTTTGATGCTCGTTTTGAAATATCACGCTTCAAATTGTGAAGATAAAACCATCCTTGTAGAAATTGACAAGGCGATAGGCTCTAGCATGGAATTAAGGAGCAAGAAGGAGCTTATTGAGAGATTTATAAGCAGAGTAAATGGCAGTTCCAACATTGATGAAGACTGGCATGTTTTTGTCGCTGAACAAAAGACTAAAGAGCTCAATCAACTTATTCAAGATGAAAGCTTGAAGCAAAACGAAACAGAAAAGTATGTCAATAATGCGTTTAGAGACGGACAACTAAAAACCGTTGGCGCAGACATTGACAAAATTCTGCCACCAATATCAAGATTTGGCGGTGGCAATCGCACGGAAAAGAAACGCACAGTAATCGACAAACTAAAAGCATTTTTTGAGAAATACTTTGGAATATAAGTAAGGATTTGATTTAATGGATAAAGAAACGGCATACAAAGAATTCTGGAATGTTATGACAGGAGCTGAAAGAATTCATGATTTTAGTGATGAACAAATAGAGAACACGTTCAATTTGTTGATTTTGTCATTGCCAAATGATGGCAGGTTGTATAAGTACAGAAAACTAACTGATGAAAATAATAGTTTCAACTATGCCTATGATGGGTTAAAAAACGGTTATATTTGGCTTTCAACAGCAGACCAATTGAATGATGATGTGGATTCAACATTCAATTATGACCCTCAAAAAGATGCTGAAAGGTTAATGGAATATTTTCAGAACAATCCATTGCTTTATGCAAAAGCTGGTGTAAGATTCTTGTTAGAAAATTCTGATTTAAACAAAGTGTTTGTAGAAGATGTTAAAGATGAAGATTATTTAGAGATGGTTGATTGTTATGGCAATGATGGAATAATTAACGAAACAAAGTTTATTCATTTATGCAGAAAAAAAGGGGTATCAGAAGAGGATTCTAAAAAGGTATTAAATCTAATCAATCAAGTCGTTAATGATGTAATGTCAAAATTTGAACCTTCACTTCAGGAAGTTGTGAATATGTTTGTCAATTTTAATACAAATCATAGAAAAATGACAAAAGTGTTTTCTATGTCGTCTAGCTATGATATTGATACAATGTGGACGCATTATGCGGATAATGGGTTTTGTATAGAGTACGACTATAAAAGCGCAATAGCTATTGAAGAAAAAAGACTGTTGCTAAGTACCTACAAAAATATATATAATAGCAATCCAAAAGAATTTAGTTTTTTGGATATGATCGTGTATATGTTGGGTGGAAAAACAGACAAAAAACTTCTTAAAACAGCCAATGAAGAAATGATGATTCAGTCTTTAACAAAAAATAATATATGGTCGTCAGAGAAAGAGTGGAGAATTGTTTTATATAATGTGGAAAACAAGTTGTATTCTGACATTGTTTCGGCTGTTTATATTGACGAGCGAAAGTTGGAAAGTGATAATGTGAAAAAATTGATAGCATTAGCAATTGAAAAAAACTGGAAAATATATATAAGAAAAACTGATATAAACAAAAGAAAACATGAGTATGCGGAGCATATTTAAGTATTTAATAACAAAAAGAGTAATAAGGAATAGCAATAAGATGATAGAAATAGAAGGACAACCATTAAGAGGGCAAAGATTTATAGATTTATTCTGTGGAATAGGCGGATTTCACTTAGCTTTATCTTCATTTGGGGCTGAGTGTGTGTTTGCTTCAGATATAGATGAAAATGCTAAAAATGTTTATGAGCAAAATTTTGGCTTTAGACCAGATGGGGATATTACGCAAATACAGGTGGATGATATTCCAGAACATGATATTATTTGTGCTGGATTTCCTTGTCAACCATTTAGCATAAGTGGTGACCAGCAAGGTTTTGATGATGAAAAGGGAAGAGGAAAACTTTTTTTTAATATTGTTAAAATAGCCCAGAGACACCAACCCAAAATTATACTTTTAGAAAATGTTAAGAACTTTAAGAAACATGATAATGGCGAGACATTAAAAAAAGTTGAATCTGAATTGCATTCAATAGGATACACTGTCTTTAATGAGGTGTTGTGTGCAACTGATTTCGGCATAGCACAAGCACGCAAAAGAATTTATATCGTTGCTTTTAGAAATGATTTAAAAGTTGAAAACTTTATTTTTCCAAAGCCGCTAGATTATTACAGGACAATAGAGGATTTTTTGATTACAGACAACGAAAATGATTTAGCAGGTAATTACATTGTTGAAAGAGAGGATTTAGAATATGACACACAAAACAACATGGAGAATTCAAAAACTTTAGTACGTATAGGTCAAAAGGGGGCTGGTCGTCAAGGAGAAAGAATTTATTCTATACGGGGACAGTCTACTACATTATCTTCTCAAGGCGGCGGTATTGGTGGAAAAACTGGCATGTACTTGATCAATGGACATATAAGAAAACTTTACCCGAGAGAGTGTGCAAGGTTGATGGGTTTTCCAGATGATTTTCAATTAGCCAATACCCAAGAGCGGTGCTATAAACAATTTGGTAATAGTGTAGTTGTTGATGTTTTACAACATATTTTATTAAAAATAGTCGATTTAATTTAGGAGGAAATTTATGTCAAATACTAATGAAAATGTGAACTTTTCACTTACATACTCAGCGTTAAAAATGTTTGGAAAGCAATTATATTCAAATGTTGGGTCAGCTATATCAGAACTTGTTGCTAACGGATTGGATGCAAAGGCGGACAATGTTTATTTGACCATTGATATGAGAAATAAAGAAAAAGCGCATATCGAAATATTTGATGACGGAAAAGGGATGTCGGCTAAAGATATCCGAGAGAAATATGTAATAATAGGATTTAATAAGCGAAAAAAAGAGAAAGGAATGGATGATGGTAGCACGATGGGGAGAAAGGGTATAGGTAAATTGGCTGCCTTATATTTGTCCAATTGTTTTACTATTTTCACTAAAACAGAAGAAAGCGAAATCACTGCTTGGAAGTTAGATGTAAGAAACATGAATGATGATGATACTCCAGCAATGGAACCAGTGATAGATTATAACCTACTAAACACGTTTCATGCGTCTTCATTAGCCTTAAAGAAAAAAGGGACAGTTATAGTACTGGATGATGTTAATTTAACAGGGTTAGGAGACAGAGCGTTTGAATCATTAACACAAAGACTTTCAACATTGTTTCTATACGAGAAATTAAAC
>CAZQGE010000039.1:0-310 GCA_964592815.1 uncultured Bacteroidaceae bacterium
AAAAGAATAAATTTGTGTTGCCATGTTTAGTAAAGAGAAACGCCAACACATTAGTGCTGGCGTTTTACAATTTTGGCTATGCTCCATATAGTGCATAGTACATATCATAATCGCTAAATAGATTTACTTTTTAGCAACTGTATGATAACACATATATTTTGTACATGTCAACACAAATTTATTCTTTTATTATGTAAAAATCAAGTAATTATGTCGTGCTCTCTATTTCCTCCTTATATTTATATGTTAAGTTTTTCAATTATTTGCATAGTTTCATCATATATCTCTAATAAGTTTTATTGCTTTTCCA
>CAZQGE010000039.1:320-12453 GCA_964592815.1 uncultured Bacteroidaceae bacterium
CGTTATCCTTTTAGTTTCGTATTCAGGGTTTGTTGGGACAAGGTCTATCCAATTTTCACCAGGTTGATATTTTATTTTTTTTATTGTTGCTTCATCGCCATTATAAACAATTACAGCTGTACTTCCACTATCAACGCTATCCGTTCTTAATACTAAAACCAAATCATCTTCGAGTAATCGTGGATACATAGAGTTTCCTGTTACCTTAAAAATTAAAAAATCTTCTTGCGGTCTTCCTCCCAACATTTCGATAGGAATTGAAACATACTCACCAGTCCCAAATTCTTCCACTAAACCGCCGTAGCCTGCTTTTATTGTTCCAATCACAGGGAAGTTAATAATCTTCTCGGGTTGATAGCCACCTTCCAAATTTGGCTCTTCTGTGCGACCAAGAAGATAATCTACGGAGACACCATAAAGGTCTGCTATTTTTTTTATACTCTCACCATCAATTTTAACTTTACCATTTTCCCAATAAGAATAATTATTTTGAGAAATTCCTATTATGTTTGCAACTTCTGTTTGAGTTAAACCCTTTTGTTTTCTTGCTTCCTTTAATTTCAACATATTATCCTCCACTGATAAAACTATAAATCATATTGATAATTTGTACAATAAAAATAATAAAACTTAAATAATATTGATAAAACATTGATAATATCCTTGACAATGATAAATAATCGATATAAAATATCATTGACATTGATATTATTGGAGGTCGTGATGGACTTAAAACAATTACGTAAAAACAAAAAGATAACTCAATTTAGATTAGCATCAGTCATTGGTGTTAATCAAAGTGCTGTTGCAATGTGGGAAAGAGGTGCATCGATACCCCAAACAAAAGACCTAACCAAGATAGCAAAAGCGCTCGGCGTAACTGTAGATGAGCTATTAGCTTGCTTCGAAAAATAAGGAGATAGGGTGAAAGGTTAAACGAATATAAAACAGGAGGAAACAATGACACATACGGAATTTATGGAGTTAGAGCTTATAAGAATTAGCGATATACAAGCTGCAATGGATTTGAGTTATGACAGTGCGGCGAGTGTAATGCGCTCAATAAAAGCTCATAGTGATTTGCTCGGCTTGAGCGGACGATGCACACACCAAGATTATGTAAATTTTATGAATAGACAGGGGGTAACTAAATGTTAATAGTTGGGAAAATTGATAGCGTACCAATTTTATTGAAAGTTTTAATAAGCGTTTACGGCGATGTTACTGTCGCTGAATTGGAGGGGAAAAGCAATGTTTTTAGTAATCGATAAATTCCAAGAAAATTATTTCAACTTAGAAACAATAGCAAAAGACTTTGCGCTTCAAAGAGCGTGCAAGCTCAAATGCACAGTTAGGATTTGGAAAGGCTGCGCAATTCAATACACATTCGACGGAGGTCTCTTATGAAAATTAACACAAACAATCTAGACCCAATATTTGCAAATATTCTAAATTCATTTATTTTAACAAATTCAACGAATGAAGAAAATGGTGAAAAGAAATGAACAACTCTTTTGAAAAAATCAATTTAATACACAACTCTGATGAGTGGTTGAAGTTTAGACAGTCGGGGATAGGTGGAAGCGATGCTAGCGCAATATTAGGACTTAATCCGTGGAAAAGCAACGTAGAACTTTGGAAAGAAAAGACGGGACTAGCAGATCCGAAGAAAATCAATTGCTTGGCAGCGGTTGAATATGGAAAAGCTGCGGAAGATGCACTGTCTCACTTGTTTGCGCTTGATTACCCAAAATATGAAGTGAATATCGTAAAAGATACAGTTTATCGTAAAGACTTTATGTTTGCCTCGTTGGATGGAGAATTAACTGAAAAGGCGACTGGCAGAAAAGGCATTTTGGAAATTAAAACTACAACGATATTTGCTTCTATGAGAGCCGAGAACTGGAACGATAAAATTCCAGATAACTATTACATTCAGGTCCTGCACTATATGGCAGTTACAAATGCAGAATTTGTCGTCTTAAAAGCACAACTTAAAAGCGAACTAAACGGAGATGTGTATTTGAGAACTAAACATTATCAAATTGAACGTTCAGATGTCGAAGAAGACATTCAATATTTAATAAGCAAAGAAAACGAGTTTTGGGAACTTGTAAAAAATAAAAAACAACCAGCGTTAATTTTGAACTGGTAAATGGAGGAAATATGGAATCAACACAAATTACATTTAGGCTTGATCGCCCAGTCGAAGAACTTGTCCCGCAAATGATAGGTTTCAACAACACAGAGCTATTGAACAAAGCGAAAGAGATTGCAAATTATTATAGCAATATTGTCTATTCTGATGAACAAATTAAAGTTGCAAAAGACGACAAAGCAAAAATTAACAATTTAATTAAATCTATCAATTCTGCTCGTATCGACGTAAAGAACGTTTACGAAACACCATACGCAGAATTTAAGCAAAAGATAGACGAAGTTGTTACATGTCTACAAGGCGCATCAGACACAATAAACAAGCAAGTTTCTGAATATGAAAGTTTAAGAATTCAAGAAAAGCAAACTGAAATTGAAAATTACTTTGATGGTGTTATCGGTGGCTTAAAGCAATTTATTTCGTTAGATAAAATTTTTAATCAAAAGTGGTTGAATGCTAGCTGCTCTATGAAATCGGTCAAAGCAGATATTGACGCTAAAATAGAACAAATCATCAAAGACATTGAAGCTCTGAACGCATTAAAAAGTGAGGATGAAATATCGCTTAAAGCATATTATTTCCGTTCGCTTGACTTAGGTTCAGTATTCGTTGAAAACGAGCGCCTAAAAGCCGAAAAAGAGCGCATTAGGGCGGCGGCTGAAAGACACGAGAATGAACAAGTCAAGCCACAAGTGCAAGCACAAGAGCCATTGCAAGAGCAACCAGCGCCCATAACAAATACTAGAACTTACGATGTAACTCTAGAATTTACAGGGCTTACCTACAAGCAAGCAACAAGCTTAATAACTTTTGTAACATCAAACAATTTGCCATATAAAAGAATTAAATAATTGGAGGAAATAAAAATGGCTACATACAACAAAATTTCAAACAGTTTAACAAGAACTGAAAGCAAAACTCAACTCTCTACATATCTTTCGCAAGAAAGCATAAAAGTTGGAATAAACAATAGTTTAGGTCCAGCGAAAGCGCAAGCATTTATTGCAGGAATACTTGCTTGCAGTTCATCAAACCCGGCAATACAGACCTGCGATTACAAAACGGTAGTTTCGGCGGCAATGGTGGCAGGAGCTTTGGACCTTCCGCTTTCTCCTCAGCTTGGGTATTGCTATCTTGTGCCTTTTGATGACAGAAAGAACGGGCGCACAGTTGCAACTTTTATTCTTGGCTATAAAGGTTACATACAACTTGCAATTAGAAGTGGTCAATATCGCAATATCAACGTTATTGCAGTCAAAGAAGGGGAGTTTAAGGCTTGGAATCCAGCAACTGAAGAAGCTGACTTACAAATCAATGAAGACGTTGAAGACAGAGATGCTATTCCGACCGTTGGATACTATGCACGTTTTGAGCTTATCAACGGATTTACTAAAACGATGTATTGGTCAAAGGCAAAAATGATAGCTCACGCTAAAAAATATAGCAAAGGCTACAATGCTGATTTGGCAAAAGGAACTAGATATACTTTTTGGTCTTCTGACTTTGACGGAATGGCTATGAAAACAATGCTTAGGCAACTGATTTCAAAGTGGGGCATTATGTCAATCGAAATGCAAAAGGCTTTTGATAATGACAGTGCTGACAATGATATATCAAGCGACGGTTTTGATTTTTCTCAAGAGACTAAGGTACCGCAAGAACAATCAAATGAAGAGATAGGAACAAACGAAGTTCCGTCAGAAGCAGACTTATTTGGTGCTATTGGTGAAGAACAATGACATTAACATTTGAGGTGCCAGGTAAACCACAAGGTAAGCAAAGGGCAAGAGTATGTGTCCGTGGTGGGTATGCGAGAGCTTATACTCCAGATGACACTGCATCATATGAAAATCTCATTAAGCTTTGTTTTAAGGCTGCGTGTGGAACGCATCCAATTGAGCGAGGGATTCCTATTAAAATGCATATTAAGGCTTTTTACGAAATACCAAAATCATTTTCAAAAAAGAAAACTGACGAAGCTGTAAGAGGGTTAGTAAACCCTCTTACAAAACCAGATGTCGATAATATAGCAAAAATAGTATGCGATGCATTAAACGGAATTGCCTATATTGACGATAGTCAAATAATTATGATTACGGCACAAAAAGAATATAGTCTAATTCCAAAAATAGTAGTTTCAATAATGCAAAACTAAAACAAACAAAGGCGGTTAGAGTTATGATTACAGAAAACGAATTGAATTATCTTAAAGAATTACAGTGGCGAAAGGATCACATTAAAGGTGAGTTTGAGAAAGCTGTTTTTGGCATAGTTTGTCAACGATTTTGGTTGTATAAAAAAGGAACTATAGCGAGCAAAAAAGTGTCAAAAGAGTTTATAGTTGAACGCTTGGTTCAAAAAGGTTTATTGAACAAAAAAGCAGATGGCTCATTGCCTGACGACAGAAAGGTTAGAGCAGTTGCGCGTGAACTATTGAAGGCAGGTTTACCGATTGTAGCAACAAGTCAAAACAAAGGTTATTACATCGCAGAAAAGCCTTACGAAATTGATTTACCGCAACGCCAAAATTCTAACCGCGCAAAGAAATTACTTGACGTAGACAAGGGCTACAACGAAGTTAGAAATTTACTTATGGGACAAGGGAGATTGTTTTTATGACAGAACGTGAATCGTTTAAGTGTGACAGCTTTGTGTTTTATGGTTCATTTTATGAAGCTATAAGAGAGCTTCCACCAGACAACCAAGTAAACATATATAATGCTGTATTTAATTACGCTTTTAATGGAAATGAACTTGAACTTAAAGGCATTGAAAAGGCAATTTTTTTGCTCATAAAACCTCAATTAGATGCAAACAGAGTCAAATATGAAAATGGATGTAAAGGTGGTGAATATGGGAATCGTGGAGGCGCCCCTGTTGGAAATCAAAATGCCAGAAAAAAACAACCCCAAAACAACGGTGATATTGATTTTGAAACAAACGAAACAACCCCAAAACAACCCCAAAACAACCCCAAAACAACCCCTAATGATAATGCTAATGTAAATGATAATTATAAAGATATAAAAGAAAAGGGTACACATTCGTGTACCCCAAAAGAAAAGGAACTCCCGCACGATTCACTCCCATATTTTGAACCACCTACGATTGAAGAAGTTAAGAGTTTTGTAAAAGCACGTGAACTTGAACACGTAGACGCAGAAAGATTTTATAACTGGTACTCAGCCAGAAACTGGTACAGCGGAAGAACAAAGATTGTTTACTGGCAAAGCGAAGCGTTGAATTGGGAACGGCGTGAAATCGAAAGATTGAAAAATGTAACTGAACCTTTAACTTCAACAAAGAAAAGCGCTAGCACAGGAAATATGTTCCTTGACTTAGCGAAAGAGGAGGGGATTTTATGACAAGAGAAGAAACGGTCAAAGTTTTAAGCGTAATAAAGACAGCTTATCCAAACGCATTCAAAAGCGCAAACGATGCGAAAAGCATAGTTGCACTCTGGGCGATAAACTTTAGCAAAGAGCCTTACGAATTAATTTTGGAAGCAGTAAAGCAAATAATAACAAACAATATTTTTGCACCCTCGATATCAGAAGTAAAAGAAAAATTAAGTGGAATGTGCGAAGAGGCTCAATTGTTACTGGATAATCATAATCATTATAATTTCTATCCAGAACGTTGTAAAACTTGTGAAATAAATTGTGACGACAATATTGAAGTCTTAAAAAAATGTGGGGCAATATTGTGTCCACGCCAAATAAAAGAAGAAACTCACAAAAGATACAGCTTAAGCGAAAGCGAAAAAATAAAGCTAGAGAATATTGTTGAAGCGTTACAACCTCAAAAGGAAACGAAATCTTCAGTTCGTAATATTATTTCGAATGGATTGCAAAAACCGATGCTAGGGGGCGCTATAAAATGACTGAAGAACAGAGGCAACATCTTTCCAAAGCTAACGAGTTATTGCAAGAATTGAATCAAGAACTTACGAACTTATGGACAGGTAAAACAACTAAATTTAAAAATTGCAAAATCGCATTTGACATATGCAGAGAAATAGTTAAAGAAGCGGAAAAGGCGGGAATGTAGAGATGAAAATAACAGGAGGAAGTATGGGACATCAAATAAGTATTTTAGACGAAATAATTGTAGACAATTTTGCGGGTGGCGGAGGAGCTAGCACAGGGATTGAACTAGCACTTGGTCGCCCAGTAGATATAGCAATAAATCACGATATGGCTGCAATCGCAATGCACAAACAAAATCACCCATTTACAGAACATTATTGTGAAAGCGTGTGGGATGTAAAACCAGAACAACTGTGCAGAGGACGAAAAGTTGCTTTGATGTGGCTAAGCCCCGATTGCAAGCATTTTTCAAAAGCAAAGGGCGGAAAACCCGTTGAAAAAAATATAAGAGGGTTGGCGTGGATAGCACTACGTTGGGCTGCAACAGTTAAACCCCGAGTAATTATTTTAGAAAATGTCGAAGAGTTTAAGACATGGGGACGTATCGGCGAGGATGGAAGACCTGACCCTCGTCATAAAGGAGAAACATTCAAAAGTTTTGTAAATGCATTAAAACGTCACGGTTACCAAGTGGATTATAAGGAATTAAAAGCATGCGATTATGGAGCACCAACAAGCCGAAAACGATTTGTTCTTGTTGCAAGATGTGATAAAAAACCGATTGTATTTCCAAAACCCACCCACGCACCAAAAGAGGTTGCCACGGCAAATGGCTTAAAACCATATAGAACAGCAGCGGAGATTATTGACTGGTCTATTGAGTGTCCTTCGATATTTAGCAGAAAGAAATCACTTGTTGACGCAACAATGCGCCGTATAGCACGTGGGATAGATAAATTTGTCATAAATAACGATAAACCATTCATTATTCCTATCGGCTATGGTGAGCGCAAAGGTCAAAACCCAAGAGTCCATAATATAGACGAGCCATTAAGCACAGTTGTTGCAGGTGGATGTAAACAGAATTTAGTTGCACCAACACTCACAAAATTCAATGACGTGAGTAAAGGGCAAGCGGTTGACGTTCCGCTTGACACCGTAATGGCAGGAGCGACACGGTTCGGCAAAGTTAATACTATGCTGACTCCATTCATTCAGCACGAAAATTATGACAATGTGCCGCAGTCGGTTGAAAAGCCTCTCTCAACAATCACGACAGGAATACACCAGTATATTGCAACCACGAAACTTGCACCATTTATAGAGCAAGGGTTCGGCGGAAATTATAAAGGCGCAGGAGTAAGTGTTGATAAACCTTTACCAACAGTTACAGCGATAGATCACAACAGCCTCGCCGGAGTAACGCTTATTCAATATCATTCAGAAACTAGCAAGAACGAAGTTAGAGCCTGTCAAATTGAAAATCCATTACCGACAGTTGACACTAGAAATCGTTACGCCGTTGCAAGTGCGTTTATACATAAATACTACGCAGGTAATTACAATGGTGCCGGGAGTTCTGCAATTGCTCCACTTGATACAATAACAGTTCAAGAACGTCACGCCTGCACAATGCCGTTTATGACAGAGTATTACGGGACCGAAAAGGACGGCACACCTTGCACGGAGCCGCAAAAGACAGTTATGGCAAAGAATAAGTCTGCCGTCGTTACTGTGAAACTCACCGATAAAGGGCAGAACCTCGGTCACTGGGCGGAAGTGCGCAATATTCTGAACAAATACGCAGGCTACGACCTCAAAGATGACGAGATACTGCTTTTCAACATTTGTGGCATTTTGTATTTTATATCCGATATTGGAATGAGAATGCTTTCTCCGAGAGAGTTGTACGACGCACAAGGCTTTCCGCACGACTATAAAATTGAGTTCGACGTCAACAACAAGCCGTATTCAAAGAAAGAGCAAATTGCACGTTGTGGCAATGCAGTATGTCCACCTATGGCAGAAGCAGTAGTACGAGCTAACTTGCCCGAATATGCAGTAAAGAAAAAACTAGAAACAATGCAAGAACTTAAAAAGGAAATGGTGGTGTAATGAAAAAAATATCAGTTATATCAATCTTATTAATTTGTCTATTTGTATTAACAGCCTGTATAGGGATAACTCAAAACCCAACCGTTGATTACACGATAAACTACACGGTAGTCAAGATGTATCAAGGTTCGAGTAAAGACGGTAAAACGCAAACTTATTATATTGTTGTTGATCCGAACTTAACTGAAGAACAAATCCAAGAACGAGGACTTCAAGAAAGATATTATTTTATGTCAAAGGACTTTGAACTTTATAGTAAGTATAACGTTGGTGACATTTGGAAGCCGTCAGCTGGCTGGACTGCTACTAACATCGACGAATTTATGTGAGGTAGAAGAATGAAAACGGAAATAACTAAAACGCTTGAAAAATTGCTTGCAAATATTTTCAATTCACGCAGAGATTTTTATGTTTTTGAATGCACAATAGGTTGGTGTGGGCACGAAATTGTTGACTGTATTTCTTATAACTGCAACAGAGAAATAAGGTGTTTTGAAATCAAGCAGTCAAAGTCTGATTTTCATAGCAAGAACGCATTAACTTTTATTGGTAATTATAACTACTTTGTAATGCCTTTCAACCTTTATGAGCAAATCAAAGACGAAATTTCTAGCGATATTGGAGTTTATGTTTCTATTGATAGAACAGAGTTTAAGGAACGGAAAACAAACTTTGGAACTGAGCATTTTGCAGAATACATAAATGGTTTTAACCAATTGATTTGCGTGAAAAATGCAAAACGCAGAGATTTAAGAGCCGACAAAGAAGTAATATTATCATCTATGTTGCGTTCAATGCAACGAGATTTGTTGAGGTGAAAATATGAAATCAGTTTATATAATAATGAGTGAAAAAGGCACTATTGGCATTAGTTTTAGTGGCAAAGGTACAGTTTATACTGACCGAAAGAAAGCGGAGGAAAAACTTGAAGCGAAAAATGAGTGGTCAAAAGTAAAAGGTTATGGGACTTATGAATTATTAGAATTGGAGGTGAAAGAATGAAAGCAGTTTTAATATCAACAAATAGACCGCATACGGACAATATCAAAGCCTTGATAAAGACGCTTGAAATTCGCAAGGGCAAGCCTAGTCAACCGACGCCGTTTCCGTGCTATATATACGAAACAAAGTCAAAAGGTGGTTGTGGCAAAGTAATTGGTGAGTTTGTTTGCGATAAGATTGAAGAAATACAAGTTAGATATGCAGGATATGGACTTGGCTACAACGAAAAAAATACTTGGAAAATTGGTAATGATGTAGTTGTATTTGAAAGAAACGATAGATATATAGATAGTATGTTTACTCCAAAAGAAATAGAAGATACAATGCGATTAACTTGTGAGGAATTATACGAGTACTTAAAAAGCAAGCACAATGGTTATGCTTGGCACATATCACAACTAAAAATCTATGACAAGCCGAAAGAGTTGGGAGAGTTTAGAAAAATATGCAAAATAAGCGAAGAATATTATTGCAGTGACTGTCCACTTTTGAAATGCGATAAGACAATTACAAGACCGCCACAATCGTGGTGCTATGTGGAAAGTTTGGATGCCACCGAAACTGTAGGACAATACACAGGACTTTGCGATAAGAACGGCAACAAGATTTTTGAGGGTGATATTGTTAAAGATTATAACGGAGCAATCGGTTTTGTTGATTATATGCAAAAGTATAGCGGTTTTGTAATTGAGCCTATAAATAGCGATAAAGACATAGATATCTATGGATATGTTAGTGAAATTAGCGGAATTGAAGTCATCGGCAATATACACGACAATAAAGAACTTTTAGAGGAGTAAAAATGAAAGAAATTGAAATATTAAACTCATATATTGACAGAATGGTTGAGGCAGAAAACAAAGTGAATAATATCAAGAATGCGTACGAAACATATCTTGAAAAATCTAACAATTTATACATAGATAAGCAAGAACTTATAAAATCGTTTATTTGGACGATTGGATATTATTTGGGGGTGAATGGATAATGAGACGAGAACGTGAATACAAAGACGTAAGATTAAATATCGCTATTAAAGAGTTGAGCAGTTATCGTCAGAAGAAGTATTTACTCAGCAAGCTCAAAGAGAAGCGAACAGAACTTGAAGATAAGTATTCGGAGCTTAAGGGAATAGCTTATGACGGCATTCATGTCCAGGGCGGAAATCGTCAAGATTGTGTAGCAGATAATGCGATAGAATATGCGGACTTGTGCTTGAAAATAGCTAGAATTGAACTAGAAATTGAATATGCATTACTCAGCATAGAAGAGAAGATTAAAAACTTGAACACAATTCAATGGCGAGTGTTGGATATGTATTACATACAGGGATACTCACTAATGAAAGTGGCTCAGAATATGAATTATTCATTTGAAGGTATAAAGGATATAAAGCACGCAGCAATAAAAAACTTTGCGAACCTTGAAGTACACACATAAACACACATAAGCCGTGATATTATGATATTGTGGAATTAGAGGAACTGGCTTTAATTTCATAACATATTAGGCTTCTACGTCAAGTCTGTGTTTGTCATAATTTTCCCCCTTAGAAACAGCCATCCAATATTGGGTGGTTGTTTCATTTATAAATAAACGGAGTAATTAATTGGAAATAGAAAATATAAAGATAAAGGATATAAAACCTTACGAAAAGAACCCTAGAAATAACAGTAAAGCAATAGATGCATTATGCAATAGTATAAAGAACTTTGGATTTCAAGTTCCATTGATTTTAGATAAAAACAAAGTAATTGTTTGTGGACATACAAGGTGGAAAGCTGCAAAAAAGCTAGGTTTAATTGAATTGCCTTGTAAAATAGCTTCAGAACTTTCTCCAAAACAAATCAAGGCATATAGATTAGCTGACAATAAAACAGCCGAACTTTCAAGTTGGGATGAAATTTTGTTAGCAGAAGAATTAAAAGATTTAGATTTATTTGATCTTAATTTTTCAATGGAAGATTTCGGATTTGAACTTGGTAGTTTAACTTCGGAAGTGAAGGAAGACGATTGTGATATTCAATCTATGATTGAAACGATCGATGTCCCAAAGACCAAGAAAGGAGAGATTTGGCAACTTGGAAGGCATAGATTATTGTGCGGAGATGCAACACATATTGATGACGTCAAATCAGTAATGAAAGATGATGTTGCTGACTTGTATTTGACTGATCCACCATATAACGTAGATTACAATGGGAAAGCAGGTAAAATACAAAATGACAATATGAAGGATAAAGAGTTTCGAGAGTTCCTAAGAAAAGCCTTTGAAAATGCAGAAAAAATATTGAAACCTGGTGCAAGTTTTTATATATGGCATGCAGATTCAGAAGGATACAATTTTAGAGGAGCTTGTAATGACGTTAATTTTCAAGTTCGACAATGTTTAGTATGGATAAAAAGTTCGATGGTACTTGGAAGGCAAGATTACCAATGGAAACATGAACCCTGTTTATATGGTTGGAAAGACGGCGGAATGCATTTTTGGAATAGTGATAGAAAACAAACCACGGTATTAGAGTTTGATAAGCCTAGTAAAAATCAAGATCATCCAACAATGAAGCCTATTTTGCTTTTTGATTATCTTATTAAAAATAGTACAAAATCAAAAAGTATCGTCTTTGATGGATTTGCAGGAAGTGGCACAACTATTCTTGCTTGCGAACAAAACAATAGAATTGCTCGTTGTATTGAACTTGACGAAAAATATTGTGATGTAATTATTAAACGTTGGGAGAGCTTAACAGGTTGTACTGCTGAACTTATCGTGGAGGATAATGGGAAGACCTAAGATTGAAATAAATAAGGAAACATTCGAAAAACTGTGTGGATTACAATGTACATTAACTGAAATTGCACAGTTTTTTAATTGTTCTGAGGATACTATACAGAACTGGTGCAAAAGAACATATTGTGAGGGTTTTTCGGTTATATATAAAAAGTATTCATCAAGTGGAAAAATTTCATTAAGACGTAATCAGTTTAA
>CAZQGE010000040.1:0-12279 GCA_964592815.1 uncultured Bacteroidaceae bacterium
GATATTTGTTATATAGCAATAAAATTTTTGTTATATGTCAATAAATATCGTCTGAATTGTAAACTGCTTATTCTTTTTGATATTTCTATCATAATTTAATAATTACAATTCAAATTCTAAGTTTTAATAAAAAAAGTTAAAGATTTTAGAAAAAAATAAAAAATATTATAAAATTGTTAAAAAAACACTTTACAAAACTAAAGTGCTAAAGTATACTAGGCTCAATAAACAAACAAAAAAATAAAAAAAAGGAAATTTAGGAAAATGAAAGCATCATCAAAAAAAATTTTTAGTATCGTTATGATAATCGCAATGGTTGCTCTTATGGTTTTCGCTCTTGTAGCTTGTGACAAAGGCAACAGCAAACCCGTTGTCGTTGTTGGGTACACAGTTTATGAGCCAATGAACTACACAGACGCAAACGGCACTTTGGTAGGGTTCGATACAGAACTTGCACAAAAGGTTTTCTCTGAACTTGGGTATCAAGTCGTGTTCAAAGAAATCAACTGGTCAAACAAATACGTTGATTTGAACAACGGAAACATCTCCTGCATTTGGAATGGTTTTACTTCAAACAGCGATGACGGCGGTGACGGCATTCTCAGAAGTGAAAAAGTTGACTTCACATACAACTATATGTTGAATGCACAAGCAGTTGTTGTCAAATCTGCAAACGCAAGTGCTTATACTGACAAAGCAACAAGTTTCAACTCTAAACGTGGAGCTTATGAAGTTGGTTCAGCTGGTGCAAGCTATTTCAATGAGTTTACTGGCGCAGTAAAAAAAGAAGCTATCAAACAAATGGACGCTATCACACAAGTAAAAACTGGCGCATCTGAATTTGCAATCGTTGACTACTTGCTCGCAAAAAGCATAGTTGGAAAAGGCGATTACAGCGACCTTACACAAATTGAATCATTAAAATCTGCACCTGAATATTATGCAATCGGTTTCAAAAAAGGCAGCAGCCTCACAGCACAAGTCAATGCTAAAATTTTGAAATATGCACAAGACGGTTCATTGCTTCAACTCGCAACAAAGTACAATCTTCAAAACACAATCATCACAGATTACACTTCACAAATTGGAGCATAAAATTTAGACTAAGGACAAAATAATGGATTTTTCACAAGTTACTTTATTCTTGCTAGATGGATTTAAGTATACAATATTATTATTCATCTTGACATTGATATTAGCACTCCCTTTGGGATTGCTAATATCTTTTTGTTCAATGAGCAAGTTCAAACCGCTGAGTTTTATCTCAAAGATATTTGTTTGGATAATTCGCGGCGTACCATTGATGCTACAAATTTTCATAATATATTATTTACCAGGAATTATAGACGTAAATATTTTTGCAAACATAGATTTATACTTTATTCTGAATTACGGGTTAGAAAACTTAGGCAGCTTCATAGCTGTATTGATTGCTTTCACAATAAACTATGCTTGCTACTTCTCAGAAATTTTTAGAGGCGGAATTCAATCAATTCCAAAAGGACAATACGAAGCTGCGCAAGTTTTAGGTATGACAAAATCACAAACTTTTATAAGAGTTATTTTGCCACAAGTCATAAAGCGAATTTTGCCCCCTATGTCAAACGAAGTAATTACACTTGTAAAAGATACCGCGCTTTCCAACGTTATTATGGTTTCTGAGCTAATTTTTCAAGCGCAAAAACTTATGGCAACTAAACAGCTCATTTGGCCGTTGTTCTATTCGGGAGTTTTCTATTTGGTTTTTGTAGGTATTCTAACGTTGCTTTTCAACTACATAGAAAAAAAATTGAGTTATTATAAGGTGTAAAAAGATGGCATTACTTGAAGTAAAAAACATAAAGAAAAATTTTGGTGACAACGAAGTCTTAAAGGGTATTGACTTTTCACTTGAAAAAGGAGAAGTGCTTGCAATTATAGGCTCATCTGGAAGCGGGAAAACAACACTTTTACGTTGTTTGAACTTTTTGGAAACCGCCGACATTGGACAAATCATTGTCAACAACGAAGTCCTTTTTGATGCAGACGCTCCAAAAAAAGAACAAGGAAAAAATTTAAGAAAAAAACGTTTACATTTCGGGTTGGTTTTTCAATCGTTCAACCTTTTTCCGCACTTTAACATAATCAACAACGTTATGCTTGCATCAAAGTTGCTTGCCGAAGAAACGCTTAAATCACAATATAAGCAAATTTATTATGATAATAAATTGCGCAAAAAGGACGACGTTTCAAATCCGAAACTGTCAAGAAAACAAATTGCAATTTTGAAATCACAGGCAAAAGCTCAAACTTTGGGCAACATTCGTTCAAATTCAGTTGCGTTGCTTGAAAGAGTTGGGCTTGGTGACAGACAAAAAGCATATCCTTGCGAGTTAAGTGGTGGACAACAACAACGTGTTGCGATTGCAAGAGCGTTAGCTTTGTCACCTGATATTTTGTGTTTTGATGAACCGACTTCGGCTCTTGACCCTGAACTTACTGGAGAAGTTTTGAAGGTTATCCGCAACTTGAAATCTGGCGACAGCACAATGATTGTTGTTACGCACGAAATGGACTTTGCAAAAAATGTTGCCGATAAAGTTATATTTATGGCAAATGGAATTATTGAGGAAGAAGGAACACCTGACGACATTTTCAAAAATCCAAAAAGTGAAAAACTTAAAGCATTTTTACAAAAATCTTTGGAGGAAATTGTATGACAACAGACAGCAATCACGAACTTTACGAAGTTCTGCTTAAGCTAAAAAATGAAGAAGATTGCCGAATTCTTTTAGAAGATTTGTGCACTTATAAGGAAGTTGAACAGATGTGTCAGCGTGTAAAAGCTGCAAAAATGCTTAAAGCCGGCAACACATATCAACAAGTTGAAGTTGCAACAGAAATTTCATCGGCGACACTATCACGCGTATCAAGATGTTTGCAACACGGAAGTGGCGGTTATAAAAAGTTTATAGATTGACGTAAAAAAATATTTTACTATCAAAAAAAATATGCCGAAACGCATACATTTTCTATCTTATTATGTTATAATCTCCTTGATTTTAATTTTTCAAGGAGATTTTATGGATAAAGATTTCATAACTAAACAAATTGAAGCCATAAAAGCGCAAGTAGGCAACAAAAAAGTTTTGCTTGCTCTTTCAGGTGGTGTGGACAGTTCAGTTTGCGCCGCGCTCATTCATAAGGCTTGCCCCGAAAACCTTATTTGCGTTTTTGTAAATCACGGCTTACTCAGAAAGTATGAATTTGAGCAAGTTGTTGACACTTTCAAAGGTCGCTTTGGAATGAACTTGATTGCAGTTGATGCCGAAGAAAGATTTTTGTCAAAACTTAAAGGCGTAACAAACCCCGAACATAAACGTAAAATCATTGGTGAGGAATTCATTCGAGTTTTTGAAGAAGAAGCTAAAAAACTTGGCAAAATTGAGTTTTTGGCGCAAGGTACAATTCTTCCCGACATCATTGAAAGTGGTACGGACGGAAAAAACAAACTTGTAAAATCTCACCACAACGTAGGCGGTTTGCCAAAAGATATTGGTTTTGAAGGCATCATTGAACCTGTACGCGACCTTTACAAATATGAAGTACGTGAAGTCGGCAGAGCCTTAGGTCTTCCAGACTTTATTGTTGACCGTCAACCGTTCCCTGGACCTGGTTTGGGTGTTCGTTGCATTGGCGAAATTACAAAGGAAAAATTGGACATTCTTCGTGATGCGGACTACATATTCCGTGAAGAAATTGACAAAGCTGGTTGGGCTGACAAGATTTGGCAATATTTTGCAGTAATCAACGACAGCCGTTCAGTTGGCGTAATCAATGGCGAACGCACATATCAACACCTTATTGCGCTTAGAGCAATAAATACTGTTGATGCAGTTGAAGCAGATTGGGTTGAAATTCCGTATTCGATTTTGCGTAAAGCAAGTGAAAGAATTGTAAAAGAAGTAAAGGACGTAAACCGTGTTGTTTATGACATTACAACAAAACCCCCAGCGACAATCGAATGGGAATAAATTAACACAAACACGCTAAATTACAAAACACCCTTTTCGGGTGTTTTTATTTTTCTTGGTCATTAGCGTTTTTGGCGTCATTCGCACAATCTTCAAAATTGTGAGTTGTGTCGATTTTCATTCCTTGCGCTCTGCCTACTGTGTCATTTTGACGTTTATGCGCAGATGACCTTCACAAATTAAACTATAATTTTTATATATTTATCCTTTAATTTTGGCTTGTTTATCTTTAATTATCAATGCTTTTTATTACGAAATATAAACTGACCTTTTGCGATAATCTTCGCAAATAAGTGTACTATTTGCGATAATTATTTATGATAGTTGTTTCTATTCTAACTCGAAAGCACCAGTATAGAGTTGATAATACTTACCCTTTTTCGCAATCAATTCCTCGTGATTGCCTCGCTCAATAATTTGACCGTGTTCCAAAACCAATATTACGTCTGCGTTTCTGACAGTAGACAGGCGGTGTGCAATTACAAATACAGTTCTGCCCACCATAAGTTTATCCATACCTTGTTCAATAAGTTTTTCGGTTCTTGTATCAATAGAAGACGTTGCTTCGTCCAAAATCAAAACTGGCGGGTTTGCAATAGCAGCTCTTGCAATGGCAAGAAGTTGCCTTTGACCTTGTGAAAGATTTTCGCCGTCACCAGAAAGCATAGTTTCGTAACCGTTTGGCAAGTGTGTTATGAAATAATCAGCATTGGCAAGTTTGGCTGCATCAACTACTTCTTCATCTGTTGCGTCAAGTTTTCCAAACCTAATATTGTCTGCAACCGTGCCTGTAAAAAGGTGTGTTTCTTGCAAAACTACTGCCAAAGAATGGCGCAAATCCGCTTTGTTTATCTTTTTAATGTTAATATTATCATACCTAATTTTACCATCTTCAACGTCATAGAACCTGTTTATTAAATTCGTAATTGTTGTTTTTCCTGCGCCAGTTGAGCCAACCAAAGCAATTTTTTGTCCAGGTTTTGCTTCCATTGTTATGTTCTTCAAAACGGTTTTGTTGGCTTCGTAACCAAAAGTTACGTTTTCAAAATCAACTTCTCCCATCCACTTAATATAGCTTACGGAGTTGTCGGCTTTGTGGACGTGTTTCCACGCCCAAACGCCAGTATATTGCTCTGTTTCCGTTACGTTCCCGTCAGCGTCAATTTCAGCGTTAACCAAAGTTACGTAACCGTCGTCAACTTCTGGTTCTGCATCAAGCAACTCAAAAATTCTTTGCGAGCCTGCTACCGCCATTAAAACAACGTTAATTTGTTGAGCCATCTGCGCAATAGGGTTGCTGAATTGTCTGGAATACTGTAAGAATGCAATCAATTTGCCCCAGGTCATACCCGTAATTCCGTTTATTGCAAGCACCGTACCGATTATGGCGGTTACTGCATAATTAAGATATGAAAGATTGCCCATTATAGGCATAAGAACGTTTGCATAAGTGTTAGCCTTACGACCTGCTTGCTGCAATTCTTTGTTGTAAACATCAAAGCTATCTTTTTCTGCTGGCTCGTGACTAAAAACTTTAACGACCTTCATTCCCTCAATGTGTTCTTCAATAAAGCCGTTCAAACTGCCGATAGCTCTTTGTTGCTTTGCAAAATATTTCCCACTTCCGCCACCAACAAATTTTACGATAATAAGCATAACAAACATCATCAAGACTATGAACAGCGTCAAAATCGGGCTTAGCACAAGCATCATAATAAAAATACCGAGCAAAGTTAAACCGCTGCTTAAAGCCGTTGGCAATGCGTTTGAGATAAACTCACGCAAAGTGTCAGTATCGTTTGTAAACAAACTCATAATATCGCCGTGTGCGTGAGTGTCAAAATACTGAATAGGCAAAGTTTCCATTTTGACAAACATACTGTCACGGACGTTTCTTAAAACTTCCGACGACACATAGGCTATGATACGGTTGAACAGGTAAGTCAAAACAGCGCCCACAATATATACTGCCGCCATAATGCTTGTTGCTATTGAAAACTGAACCATTGTGACTTCGGTTGAACCCATCATCAAAGGCTTGATATAGTTATCAATCAAAACTGACAAAAAGAAGGTGCCAGCAATATTTGCGCCAACGCCGATTATCATACAAAGCAAGGCAAAAGCTAATCTACCGCTATATGGTTTCAAATATTTCATAATGCGTTTCAACGCCAATATTGAGTCTTTGTTATTAGGCTTATTGTGTTGATTTTTTTTAGCTTTATTTTTCTCTTTTTTATCTATCATTTTTCCACCCCCTTTTGTTGAGAATAGAAAACATCTTGGTAAATTTCGTTGTTTTTGAGCAATTCATCGTGAGTGCCTGAACCGACGATTTTGCCTTTGTCCATAACAATAATTTTATCTGCGTCTTGAATTGAAGAAATACGTTGCGCAATAATCAATACTGTCGTATTTTGGAATTTTTCTTTGAAAGCATCTCTAATTTTGCTGTCAGTTGCCGTATCAACAGCGGACGTAGAGTCATCCAAAATCATTATTTTTGGTTTTTTAATTAACGCCCTAGCAATACAAAGCCTTTGTTTTTGTCCGCCAGATACGTTAACACCGCCTTGTCCCAATTCTGTTTCGTAGCCATTTGGAAAACTTCTTATAAAGTCATCGGCTTGTGCGGCTTTTGTAGCTTCATAAATCTCATCATCGGTTGCATCGGGGTTTCCCCACTTCAAGTTTTCTTTTATAGTGCCGCTGAATAATACGTTTTTTTGAAGCACAACGCCAATGGACTCACGCAAAGTATCAAGCGCATAATCTCTTACGTCCACTCCACCAACTTGCAACGTGCCGTCTTGAATGTCATATAACCTTGGAATAAGCTGAACAAGCGTACTTTTTGCCGAGCCTGTTCCGCCAATAATCCCAACAGTTTCACCGCTCTTAATATGCAAATCAATATTTTCCAAGTTCAATATTTTTGGATTTTTGCTGTATGAAAAGTCCACGTCATTGAAATCTATGCTTCCGTCAACAGGTGCGGTAGTAATAGCATTTGGTTTTTCTTTTATATCGATGTCTTCTTTCAACACTTCAATAACTCTGCCCGCCGACGCTCTTGACAAAACGTACATAACAAACACCATTCCAACCATCATAAGCGACATAAGAATTTGCATAATGTACGATAAATAAGCAGACAAGAAACCTAAACTCATTTCGCCAATTATAATCTTGTTCCCGCCAAACCAAACAACGGCAATTACGCAAGAGTACATAACAAGTTGCATTACAGGCATTGCAATAACCATAATTTTCATTGCCTTATATTCCAGTTCTTGAACTCTTTTGCTTACTTCCTTAAAGCGTTTCGCTTCATAGTCTTCTCTGACGAATGCTTTTACTGCTCTAATTCCCGTGAGGTTTTCTTGAGTTGACTCATTAAGTTTGTCATATTCTTTAAGCATACGATAAAATCTTGGGAATACAGTTGAAGCGGTCAAAACCAAAGAAATAATCAAAACTGGCAATGCCACAGCAAAAATTATTGATAATTCTGCGTTGATTGAAACTGCCATAATAATCGCCAAAATCAACATTACGGGCGCGCGGACAAGCATTCTTATGCTCATTTGATATGACATTTGAATGTTTGTTATATCTGTCGTCAAACGCGTAACCAAACTTGCCGTATTATAGTGGTCAAGGTTTGAAAAACTGAAATCTTGAACTTTATAGTACAATGCTCTTCTCACATTTTTTGAAAAGCCTGTGGACGAAGTTGCTGCATATTTACCCGATAAAATACCAAACATCATTGAAATCAATGCAAGAACAATGGTAAGAACACCGCAAACCACAATAAACTGTATGCGCGTCCCAAGTGTAAACACAGGCAAAGACCACTTTCCAAAAGACATAACAAAAGTGAAATCTGTGATTGAATTATCCATACCCACGTTTATAAGTTGTGCCATAATCAAGGGAATAAAAATTTCAATGATAACTTCCATCACAACAAAAAGCGAAGTCAGAAAAGAAGTCTTTTTATATTTCTTTCCAACCAACCCCACAAGTTGTTTCAAATCTTTCGCATTAAAATCGACATTTTTTTCTTTCATATAAAACCAAATTCCTATTAAAACGCTTATTTTTTGCAATCAAATTTTTATTGATACAAGGAGTAAGTCTAATTATGCGTTATTAAAATAGTATGAAAAAATCTTCTTCAATCAATTATTTTTTGCAAAAATCTCTTCAACAAATTTCTCAGCTTCCAAAAAACTGTCAAAAACGTGTTTTTTGTCATTTGCTTCAATCTCTACGGGATAGTGCGCAAACGCCAAATAGTTTTTTGCAAGGTTTACATCGTCACAAATTAGTTTTCCATTTTCAAATTGTATGCTCATTTTACGCCTCAATATGATTTTATCACAATAACGCCTTTTATTACAATAAATCTTAAAACTTTTTTTATCGCAAAAGAAATTAAGATAAAAAATAAAACCGTCAAACGACGGTTTAATTTTTACAAACTCATAATGACATCATACGCCAAATCTGGATTATCCGTTATGATTGCGTCAGCTCCGTTTGCAAGCAACATACGCATATCTGCCTCATCGTTTATTGTCCAATATTGCAACGCTATGTTATGCTTGTGTGCGTAATCAATAAAAGCGGCAGACCCCAAATTAAACATTGTAGCATTACCCATTGGTATCTGCATTACGTCAAATTTATTATTGGGTTTGGTGTTATATAAAAATGAATAGTACAAATTTAACGTATCCATAATTCCTGCAGAACGATGCACCGAAACATAGTTTTTGTCGATGTAATCAGTCACATTTTGTTGAAAAGTTCCAACAACCGTTCTTTCAACTATATTGTGTTTAACCATAGCCTTATAAAGCGCGTCCATCGACTTTTCGCCACGGCTGCCACCGTCTTTTATTTCTATTATGTAATTCAATTTTTTGCTTGGATTGGTGAAAGTATAGTTTTCAGTAAAAGTTAAAATTTCATCAATCGTCAAAATTCTGACTTCAGACAAATCTGCACCTTCAGTTCTATATGGATATTTACCATCTTTTACAAAATTGTAGCCCATATTAAGAGTTTTAAGTTGGTCAATTGTCAAATCTTTTACTTTTACGTTTTTGCCGTATTTCAAAACGCTGTCCGACGTTCTGTCAAGTGCGTGGTCGTGCAACAAAACTAATTCGTTATCTTTAGACAAATGCAAATCAAATTCTAAAATATCAACTTTTTCACTTACCAAACAATGCTTGAATGCAGACATTGTTTCTTCTGGCCATAAATCGCCGCCTGCTCTGTGCGCCGATACCATTGCCTGTTTGTCAAAAACAATATAAGGGTTTGTTCCATTATAAGAAGTTATATCCTCAACACGTGCGTAATTTCCCGTAAGCGGCAAAACCAAAATATTCAAAAAGAACGTAAATATTAACGCGGATAAAATGGAATATAAAACCGCTTTTTTTATTGTTTTGCGTTTGTTCAATGCTTGAGTCACTTCTGGGCTGTTAACCAAAGTCATTTTTACCCCGTCTTTTACGCATTCATAACCCTTGTTTTGCAAAATTTTTTTCATAATTTCCTCTTATTGTATTGATATAGCCATTTAACCATATTTATGCTTTTTTGTAAACGTTATGACTAACTTGTAAGTAATTCTTATTTACATAACTGAAATTTTCAGTTGTTGCACTCATAAATATAAACATCACGGCAATTTATGGCGTTTACGCCTTGTTTTTTGTCCTTAATCATCAAAAACGCCATATATAAAACACACAAAACCAAAGTTACCAATGCCGAATAAGGAACTGCAAGTCCAATTTCATACATAGTTATATTAGGAATTTTTGTAAAGAAAAATGCCAAAGGAACACGTGCAGCAAATGCAACCGTCAAACCTTGTGCCATAGTAAACAGCGTTTTTGAACGTCCGTTAAAATATCCTACCAAACAAAATGTCACACAAGTAATCAAATATTCATAACTACAACCTTTCAAATATTCGGCTGACATTGCAATTACTGCTATGTCTTGCGTAAACAACTTTGACAGCATTTCACCGCCAAAATGCGTCAGGAAAAACATTCCAATGCCGAAAAAACAAGACAGTATCAAGCCGTATATCAAAGATTTGTTGGCACGTTTTATGTTGCCAGCACCTTGGTTTTGAGCAACAAACGTTGAAATTGCCGACATAAACGACATTGGCACAATGATAAGGAACAGAAACAGCCTTTCACCAATTCCAACGCTTGCCGACTGAACTACACCAAGCACGTTGATAAACGAACTTATAAGCAAAAACGAAATGCTTGTTAAGCTGTCTTGCAACGCTATCGGAGTGCCTATTCTCATAACCCTTGTAAGATATTTCACGCTTGGCTTAAAATCTGCTTTTTCGACTTTGAAACCTAGCTTTTTAACAAAAACGTAAACTATGCTTAAAAGGACGCTTATGCCTTGTGCTGCAACCGTTGCAACCGCCGCCCCCAAAGCGTCCATTTTGAATGTTCCTACAAGTAAAATATCAAGCAAAATATTAACTACACAAGAGATTGCAATAAACAAAAATGGTATTTTTGAATTTCCTATTCCTCTGAAAACCGCGCTTAGGAAGTTGTAACCAACAATAAAAACCGTGCCTGCCCCGCATACCATTATGTACTGAGTGCATCTTTCACGTGCTTGTTCTGGCACGTTAAGCAAATCTGTGAATTGCCTCGCCAAGCCAACGACCAAAGCAGTCAATATGCACGTCATAATAGCACAAATAAAAAACAAATTCCCAATGGATTTTGCAGTAGCTTTATAATCTTTTGCGCCAAAATAATTGCCAATGACAACTGTTCCACCCATAGTTATACCCGCAATAATTACGGTAACTGTATGCATAAATTGACCGCCCATTGAAACCGCCGACACACTTGACGGCGTGCCAAGTTGCCCAACTACAATCAAATCAACAGCGCCATATAATGCTTGCAGCAATAAAGCAAATATCAAAGGCAAAGAAAATTTCAAAAGAGCAGGAAATAATTTCCCTTCTGTTATTGGATTAAAATCAAATTCTTCTTGTTTTTTCACTAAGGTATATTAACATATTTTGAATTTCAAATCAAACAAAACACGCTTTGAAAATTCATTACAAATTTTAGCAAATGAAAATGTTGACTTTGACTGCGGATAGTTTTATTCTCAAGATATGAAAATGCAAAAATCTACAATTATCAAATATATTTTAGCTAGTTTTGAAACGGTAGTCGTTGCGCTGTTTATTTTGTCCTTCTCACTTGCCGTGCCAATATTAGCACGCTCATATTATTATTGGAACGTTGATTTGCTTCAAATTGAAAAAGCTACGGGCTATGACAAAGAAACCATAATCGATGCTTATGACAGCGTTATGGATTATCTTACTGGCAACGCACCGTTTTCAACGGGCAGTTTACCACATTCGGCAGAAGGAAAAGCTCACTTTGAAGATTGTAAAAAGCTGTTTACAACAGATTTTATAATTCTTGGCATAACCTCTTTTATTCTTTTAAGTTTATTTGTCCTAAAAAAGACAAACGTTATAAAAACCAGATTTTTACGTTTTTCGCCCTTCTTTTCAGGCAGTTCTACTTTGCTTGGTGTCCTAGCAATTTTGGGAATTTGGGGAGTGTCAGATTTCAACAGTCTGTTCAATGCCTTCCACAAAGTTTTCTTCCCAGGCAAAACAAATTGGGTGTTTTCTATATACAAAGACCCTATCGTAAATATATTACCGCAAGAATTGTGGATAAACTTTGCCATTTTGATAATTGCAATAGTCCTAGCATTTTTTGTTTTTTCGTTTGTGTTAAAAGCATTAAAAAACAAAAATATTCCACGAATTCTTCCATACTTAATCCAATCTGAAACATACAAATACAAATAAAAATGTTTTGTAGGTTCAAAACAAACAAAGGGCAAAATGATTGACAAAACTGCATCACTTTAATATAATTATTGCATTGTTAAATTGCGCCGCTATGGCTCAGTAGGGGCGACGCATTAAACAAATTTGCTTGTAGCAAGTTTGTAGCCAAAGCCGACAAGAGCTGTGCTCGCAGTCCGGGAGCGCACGTCCTTGGTAAGGACGAGAAAGTACGTGACGCTCACATACAAGCAACGTTTCAAGATGTTCGCTATACCTTGTGACCTCGTCCTCGTATGACAAACAAATTACCACCATAAATATTATGCTGCTATGGCTCAGTAGGTAGAGCACGTCCTTGGTAAG
>CAZQGE010000041.1:0-11594 GCA_964592815.1 uncultured Bacteroidaceae bacterium
TTTTTGTGAGTTCAACACGGTTGTCCGTTAAGGTTTTTATGTTGTCAGCAGTCATATCGTTAAGTGTTTTCAAGTTGTCTTCACGCATTTTGTCAAGTTTGACGTCAACTGCTTGCATAAATGTATCAAACCGCTCCGTACTATTTTTGATTGCCTGAGTTTCGCTGTTAAGCGCACCCGTAAGCATTGCGTTTTCAACCTTTACGATGCTTTCTATATCTTTTAGCAAAAGTTGATTATCCTTTTCGGAATTTTCAACTCCGCTTGTCTGCTGTTTTTTCAAAATAAATATAACCGCCCCAAGCGATGCCAAGGATACTATTATGCAAATTGCAAGCAATACGTATAAAACTGTCATAAATCGTTTCTCCCTAATTTTTTCTTGATGTAATTCAACGCCTTTTCTCTGTTGTTAAGCAAGGGGTTTTCCACCGTATCCATCCACAACTCTTTCAAAATTTGCGACCTTATTTCTGGCGGTACTTGAAGATAGACAAGGTCTGCTCCGTCAACTTTTAGTTCTTTCAAACTCATAGGAGTGCCGTCAGACAGCATTTCCTCATAAGTCAACCTAATAGTGTTAGGCGACGGCAAAACTCCCTTTGACGCTAGGCTATCTGCGTCACGCAAATCTGCCAAATCTTTGGCATATTTTTGATTTTGAGCAATAAACCAACGCAACTTAGCTTTTGACATATTGCCGTTCAAGTCGGTCATATGAAAACCAACTAGAAACGCAATTCTATTTTTTTCTTCTGTACTAAAGCTATATCTTTTGCATATCTGCTTAACTGCAACCACGCCTAAGTCTGCGTGATGATGCATATTTCCATATTGTTCAGTTGACAAAATCTTCCCTACGTCGTGCAATAATGCCGACCATCTTACGTTTGGTTTTGACATTCTGAATGCTTCCAAGGAATGATTGTACGCATCAAAGTTGTGATATTTTTTTGGTTGTTCCAACCCTTTCAATTTGTCAAGTTCGGGCAAAAGCATTTTAATAAGTCCCAACTCATCAAGCATTTTGATGCCACGATAATGCGCGTCTTTTAATTCCAACTCTGGATAAGCCGTATCCGCAACGAATATTTTTTTTAACTCATCTGCAATGCGTTCTTTTGCGAGGTCGGCTACGCGCCACGCATTGAGTTTGGCTTGATTGAAAGTTGTTGCTTCAACGCTAAACCCTAACTGACAAGCAAAACGAACCATTCTAAGAATTCTCAATCCGTCTTCTCCAAAAACTTTGGCGGGACTATCAGTAGTGACAATAATTTTGCTAGCAATATCTTTAACGCCATTTGTAAAATCGACAATTTCACCGCTCTTTATATTCTGATAAATCGCATTGATGGTAAAATCACGCCTTTTGGCATCTTCCATCATACTTACGCCAAAATTTACGCTGTTTGGGCTGTGACTGCCGTCTTTTGGATAATTATCTGTCCTAAACGTGGTGTACTCAGCATATAAGTCTTCCGCTTTTATAACCAACGTTCCAAGTCGTAACGCTTTTTTGCAAACGGAAAACTCTGTTCCATCAAGCAATTCCTTTACCTTTTCAGGTAGCAGAGAGGAACATATATCTATATCTGAACAAGCAATATTCATCAAATTGTTACGCACGTATCCGCCAACCGCAAAAAGCGGAGATTGCTCAGGAAACTGCTCTGCCAATTTAAGAAGTTTTGCTTTTTCAGTCATTGCTTATTTGCCTCCGTACATTGAAGGTGAAAGCACACACACTTCGGGCAAATTTCTCATTTTTTGGTCAAAGTCTAAGCCGTAACCTACCACGTATTCGTTTTCAATTTCAAAACCAATATAATCGGCAGTCAGATTGACTTTTCGTCTTGACGGCTTATCTAAAAGCGAACAAATTTTTACGCTTTCAGGGGAACGCGCTTGCAACAATTTTTTTAGATAAGAAAGAGTAACTCCCGTGTCCACAATATCTTCAACAATGATAATGTGTTTGCCTGTAACGGGAGCTGACAAATCTTTGACCAACTTGACTTCTCCCGACGTGTTTGTGCCTGCTCCGTAACTTGAAACCGCAATAAAATCAGCTTCAACGTCACCTTTTAGATTTCTAAATAAATCTGAAAAAAACATAACCGCGCCACGAAGCGTGCAAACCAAAACATATTGCTTGCCTGCATAATCTTTGTTGATTTGTTGTGCAAGTTCTTGCACTCTTAACGCAATTTGTTCTTTTGTGATTAAAACTCTTTCAATTTCTTTTCCGTACATAATCTGCTCCGATGTAAAATTTTATTTGAATTTATATATGTTTTTACTGTTTTTGTCTATCGCAACATTTCTTGATATTTCAACGCCAAATATCACCAAAATTTCTGAACCGACAGCCAAAACCCAAAGGTCATCTCTGTTCCTTTTTGGATATTTTATGTCTGTAAGAAAATCGCCAAGGCTTTTTGTTCCGCCGCCAAACTTCAAAATGTAATCGCCGTCTTGTCTGCGCCTAATTACCGCATCATCTGAAATTTTGTCAACGTCCACGTATAGCAAGCCTTTTTCAAAGCATACGTTTTGCTCAACTTTTGTTGACGTAACTCCGATTTTTTCTAAACTGTCAAAATCAAAGGCGAACTGTTGCCTTTCTAATTTTTCCTTTTTTATATAAAATCCATAACCGTCAGCTTGCTTTGCGCAAATCAAACCGTGAGGCAAACTCAGTTCTGCTCCGTTATCAGAGCTTTTAAGTTGCTTTATAAGTTCAAAATGCCTTTCTTCAATATCCTGAGTAACTCCCAACTTTGCCGCCGCCTTCAAAACTGCTCTTTTGAAAATGGCAGCTTGATTAACTTCCTCAAATTTTACAAGCCAAATGCCATCTTCATACGTTGGCTCTTTAACAAATTGATTGATAAAGTTTTCGGTTTCGTCCGCATTTCTCGCAAGTCGTAATATAGAGCTTACAAATCTAGGATATCTTTCCTTTATACTTGCAATTTCACACCTAATAAAGTTGCGGGTGTACGCTGTATCTGCGTTTGTTTCGTCTTCTACGTATTCAAGCCCGTTTTCAAAAACGTATGAGTTTATATCCTCTCTTGAAAACTGCAACAGCGGTCTAAAATACACGCCGTTGAGCGTTTGCATTCCACGTATGCCTTGAATGCCAGTCCCACGAAATATTCGCATAAGCACAGTTTCTGCTTGGTCGTCTGCATGATGCCCTAAAACTACATAATCGCATTTCCCTTCTTTGACCAAACTATCAAATATTTCATACCTAAGAAGTCTTGCCGCCTGCTCTAAGCTCAATTTGTTTTCTTGTGCAAATTTCGGTGCGTCAACACTAAACGTTAAACACTCAACACCTAGTTTTTTGCAAAGCGTTTTACAAAACTCGCTGTCCTCTATAGATTTTTCGCCCCTAATTCCGTGCTCAACATTTACGGCAAAAAATTTAGAATCCGCTTTCTTAAACAAATGCAAAAGCGCGACGGAGTCACGCCCGCCACTTAAAGCAACTGCAAAAACTTTGTTTTCAAGCCCCATCAAAGACAGTTTCAATCTTTTTTCCATAGTTTAATTATTATATTATATATTGACAAAAAACACAAGGTTGACAGAAAAATATCGATTTGGATATTTCAATTTTATTGCGCCACCAACCTCAATGCCATAACCGTACAGTCGTCTGTCGCACCCTTATCTAAGGCTCGCACCAATAATTCGTCGGCAAGAAGTTGCGGATTTACTGTCGAAAGTTCTTCTATGGTATCAATTACTCCTTTAGTATCCAAAGCGTCCTCAACACCGTCAGACATCATAACAAGCATATCTCCGTCATATAACTGCACTTTGCTTGTTTCCAAAGATATTTTATCAACTGCCCCAATAGGCAATGCGGACGACGAAAGCGTTTCTATGCAGTCGCGCCTTATAACAAAACTGTCCGCTGCCCCAAGTTTTAATACATCCGTGCTTCCAGACATTGTGTCTATAACGGATATATCCAAAGATGAAAAACCATCTTCACAATTAAGTTTCAAAAGTTTGTTTGTCAGCGACATAATCAATGCGTCATCAAAACCCGCCCTATAAAAGCTCTCAACCGTGCTTATGGTATCTTTGCTAAGTTTAGAGGCAAGCTCACCACTCCCCATACCATCGGATATGGCAAACATTCGCCTTTGTCTTGACGGACATAAAATACTTTTGCTATCACCCGATACGTTTGCTCCGCCCCTAATTTTTTCAGATACACCGTATGCAATCTCGAAGTGCGGTGCGCCCTTCAGATATAAAACTTTTTTATCCTTTCTTGTCACCGTTTTGACTACTTCCATTTTAAGTCTTGCATAACCAGATATTAGCCTAGGGATAATCAATTTTTCGGCGTCCGCTTCCCTAACCGTAACAATTACCTCAACATCAGAACCTGAACCCGTAACAAAAATGTCATCTGCAACTATGTTATGTTTCAAAAACTCCTGCTTAATATAATCGGAATTGTCGTCGCCAAGCGAAATATGTTCACCACACTCCCTAGCAAGTGAGTCTAAAATTAACGCCATACCCGCAAATTGTTCTGACATCATCTGCTTGCCAATTTCAATGCCTTGCGCTTGCTCAACTCTCTTTCTATAATTCTCACCAGCCGTGTTTATAACCGAAAGCAGATTATGCGTTTTGATACACCTACCACTCACAAAAGTTGGAGTATCCAAAATTGTCGCCTTACCTCGAGTAATTACCGCATCGGCAAGCGGTTGCAAAATATCTTCAGTCGAACCACCCAACTGCGCAAAACAACTTTCTCGATTTGAACAACGTCCGCAATAATTTTTTGAAACCTCTTGCGCAAGTTTTTTACTGTCACAAAAAATACCTACTTGGTCATCGTTTTCAAACTTTTTACTCATACCGTAAAACACGTCACTTACGGCGAACAGTCTTGACGCAGTCTCTTCGCGGTTTTTGTTGATTATAGAGGTTGCAGAATAATTTTCTTTTCCCGAGTATTTTTCTGGCAACATTTTACGCAGTTTTTTTGGCAACGCGCAAAAGCCTAAACTTCCAACCGCCCACGTCACAATAGCTTGCCAACAAGCAGATGGAAACAGCCCAAGAAATACACACATTGCAAGCGCGCCAACCGTCCCAAAAAAAGCCACAAATCTATTGACGGAATAAAGCAGTGCTACAACTCCGCCCAACAAGAGAATAACCCCAAAAAATGATAATTCTCTGTAAAAAACCGCAACTCCTAAACCTACGCTTATTGCAAAAATAAAGGTTTCCGCTTTACCTCCCGTCTCGGCAACAGCAAATAATCCAACTGCAAAAAACAAGAAAACAAACGGGAAGCCAAACGCCCAAGCACCGCACAAAGAATAACCACAAACTGCAATCATCAACAATATGCAAATTACTTCATCATACGCAAAACGGCACTTTATACCCCTAATTAAAACAGCATAACAACCGTTTTGGCAACAAACACTAAAAACTAACGTTATCACAACCGAGATGATAACCTCATAAATTTTGCCGTCCAACGCATTTATAACGGAATATGGAATTGTTGAAATCAATGCGCATAATGCCAAAATAAACATAGGCATATTTTTTCTTATTTTGAAAAATATTGCGTATGCTACCGCATAAATTAGAAACGGGGTAACCGTATATAGCAACGTCCACAAACTTGGATTAAACGCGACGTTAGCCACCATAAATATTGGGGCAATAATAAATATGTTTTCGCCACCATAAATAAGCCCTGTAAAGAACGCCAAACTCAATGCTCCGCCGAATTCTTTTACGGAGGACATCAAAAAAAGCAAAGCAGTTTCTAAGGTAAACTTAATTGCAAAAAACAAAATTTTTTTATGTTTATATGTCCCAATTGGTTTAATCAAACCTTTAACTTTCAAATTCAAAGTACGCATAATTGAATTTTATTTCAACAAAGTTGCACAACTTTTCCAATGGTAAGTTTATTCTGTCAAAATTTAGAATAAATTGACTTATAACTTCCTAACAAGAAAAGAATAAGCCAAATTTACCATGCGTCAGCTAATTTAGGTTTATTCTGAAATCAGTTGACAAATAAGAATGGTTTAACTATAATTACTATGCTATAAATATGGACGATTAGCTCAGCTGGATAGAGCGTTGCGCTACGGACGCAAAGGTCAGGGGTTCGAATCCCTTATCGTTCACCAAACAGGCAATTTTGCCATAAAAAGCCCTTTTTTAACACAAAAAAAGGGCTTTTTTGTGTGATTTTTGTTTGAATTTACATTAAAATTATTTTTTTGCTTTGAAACAAGTGTCAAAATAAGTGTCAAAACATGAGTTCATTTTTGATGCTTGTTCACGCTCAAAATCAGTCTTAACGTCCTAATTTATACATACACCTAAATTTTTTTGTTTTCAAAAGATTGTAAAAATATGAGTCTAATTTAGTCCTTTACAATTAAATATATTTTAACTAATTTTCTGTTTTATATTGTTAAATTTAGCTTTCAGATTTTAGCAGTAAAATCATACTTATTTATCCATAGATTTTTATGTAGCGATGTTATTGAATAAAATCTATGCCCAAATCGACATAGCTAAAACGCCTGTTACCATAAGTATCAACCCTATTATTGCCTTTGGTTGCAATTTCTCATTGAAAAATACTGCGCCAAAAATTACAGTAATCAACACGCTCAATTTGTCTATTGGAACTACCACGCTAACTATTCCATTTTGCAGAGCATAAAAGTAACATAACCACGACGCGCCAGTGGCAATACCTGACAAAGTTATGTACCCAAATTCTTTTTTATCTATTTTTTTGAGTTCCCGCTGTTTACCTTTTGCAAGAACTATAATCCACGCCATAAGCAAAACGACGCAAGTTCGGATTGCTGTTCCAAGATTTGATTCAACATCAGATATACCGATTTTTGCCAAAATAGAAGTTGCAGACGCCAAGATTGCTGAGAGAAACGCATAAATTAGCCAGCCTTTTTGCGGAATTAAAAGCATAGTATGTTTTTTTTCTATCATCAAAAATATACCCACCGTCATAAGAATAATGCCTAACAACTTAACGGAGAGGTGGTTTGTTTCACCAAAAAGAACGATTGCAACTAGAACTGTCAATATTGTGCTTGATTTATCGATAGGCGCAACTTGATTTATGTCAGCCATAGAAAGCGCACGAAAATAGCAAAGCCAAGACGCGCCTGTGGAAAGTCCTGAAAAAATTAGAAAAACAAATGATTTTACGTCTATTGTTTTGATTGTATTAGCAGAGCCGACAATAAAAACCATAGCCCAAGAAAATATGGCTACAACAACGGTTCGTAATGCAGTCGCCACGTCGGAATCGGTTTTTTTTATGCCACTTTTGGCAAATATCGCTGTAAATCCAGCAAAAACTGCCGATAAAGCTGCCATAACAATCCACATAAAGCACACCCCCTTGCTCCTTTGAAAACTTTATACTCCATTATAAATCAAGTAAAAATTTTTGGGTAATGATTATCTTAACAATTCTAGATTGCATATAAGTTTGCGTATTAGTTTGTATATTCGTTTGCATATAAGTTTGCGTGTAAATTCCACTAACGTATGAAAAATTGTAATGAAGAAAACCGCACTTTGAATTAGATGACTAATTCTTTCATAGCTTCCCGCTTTTTAAGCAATTTTTTTATTACGACAACGCTTGTTATTCCTGATATTATTGCTGCGGCAATATCCGCAATAGATTCGGCATAAAATACTCCGTCAACACCCATAAACATTGGCAAAACCACAATCAAAGTCGTCATTATAACAATTTTTCTTGTCAAAGAAAGCGTTATTGCAATTTTAGCTTGACCTAATGCTGTAAGAGAGTCAACGCAAGCATATTGAATAGCCAAAAAGATGATTCCAAAAGTATATATTCGTATAGCTTTTGCGGCAAACTCAATGGTCCTTGGGTCAGCAGTAAAAATTCTTGCAAAATAGTTGGGAATAGCCATAGAAAAAATAAACATAATTACGGTGAAACAAAGGCAAATTATGTTTATCCCAAAAAAACCTTTCTTTACTCTGTCGAGTTTGTTCGCACCGTAATTAAAACTTAAAATTGGTTGACAGCCCATAGTTATTCCACCCATAGGCATTGTAATTAGTTGCATATAACTTATTACAATCGTTGCAACAGTAATGTAAAAATCGCCCATTTGCGCACCGCCGTATTTTTGCAAAATGGTGTTTACAAGAATAATAATCACGCTGTCCGTTGCGATAATTATAAATGGAGAAAAACCTAATGCCATAATTTTACGCATCGTTTTCCAAGACAGTTTTTTCAAATTTAACTTGATTTTAGTTTTTTTGGACATTAAAAAAGCTATAACCCACATACACGACACAAACTGTGAAATTACCGTAGCAATAGCAGCGCCTTTTACACCTAAGTTGAACGTAAAAATAAACAAAGGGTCTAGGCAAATGTTTAATATCGCGCCTATTAAAACTGTAAGCATACTAATTTTTGAAAAGCCTTGACAAATTATAAAACTGTTTAGTCCTATGGTTAAAATTGTAAAAACGTTGCCTATAATGCAAATCGTTAGATAGTCGTCCGCATAAGGTAAAATGGTTGGGCTTGCGCCAAAAAGTTTTAATATTGGAGTTTTAACCAAAAACGACACTACCGTAAGCACCGCAGAAATAATCAAAAGCATAAAAAAACTATTTGAAACAATTTTTTGAGCTTCATCGAGTTTTTGCTCGCCAAGTCGCATTGCAACCAACGGTGAACCGCCCAGCCCTACAAGAAAGCTGAAAGAAGTGATTAGCGTAAGTATTGGTGCGCAAACTCCAACTCCCGCCAAAGCAAGCCCGCCAATGTCTGGAATGTTTCCTATATAAATTCTATCAACAATACCATACAAAACGTTGACAAATTGTGCAAGCATAGACGGAATGGCAAGTTTGACAATCAACTTGCTTATTTTATCGTTTCCTAAATCATTAACTTTGTTTTTCAACTTCACCATTTTCATAACCATTGCTTGTGTATACAAAAAAACAACGGGCAACAATATAAAATCTTGCTTCGCTGTTTTGTCTGTTCAAATCAATATATTACCACAAAAAAATAATAGTACAACCTAATGATAGCTAAATTTTCAAACTTGAACGATTATTTTATATAAATAGATTAAACTAAGCATTTTTCAAATATTTAATATTTTTGCCTTTGCCGCTTAAATTTGACAACGGCTTATTTTTGAAGTTATAATCAAATAACTTACGGAGGGTAATATGAAAATTTGTTTAAGCGCAATTATGAAAAAAATCAAGTCTTTAGAAGATAAAAAATTACGTTTGATAAACGATGAAAATAATAACAACAGCTTAACTTTCGTTTCTAAAACAGATAAAGTTGAAACGGGATACAATTATACAAAAACACGCAACGAAATTGACCAAATTGACAAAACAATTTTGACTTTACGCTCAAAATTAAGCGTTATAAACTCGACCACAAAAGTTCAAAACTATGATTTAACCATAAGTGAAGCGTTGATTTTTTTGGCTCAGTTAAACGCTAAAAAAAGTCAGCTTGAAACTTTGCCGACAACGCAAAATTCACGTCAGGTTACATATAATGGAATTATCGAGTTTACCGAATGCCTTTTTGACGTGAAAGAAGTAAAAAGTGAAATTGAAAGTTTGGTTGAACAAATTTCCCAATTGCAAATGGCGTTGGATAGAACTAACTTGATTTTTGAAACAGAAATCTAAAAAGTTTCCGTTTTCTTTTTGCCTTTTATTGATAACGACGATTAGACTGAGAATGTGTATTTTTCGTTTACGTTTAAGTTTTTTTATTATACCTTATTGGTTAATGTTTTTGTTTTTGTAATAATAAAACTTGATTTGCATAAAAGAAATAAAAACTAAATCCCGATAAACGAGTTCGGTTAGAGTTTATCAAAAGGGTAAAAACACTCATTTTTATATAATATTTCGTTAATTATACTACCCTTTTAGCGTTACTAAGTAATTGACGTTAAGCCTAATAAAACATTTTCAAACAAGAACACAATGAACAAAACTAATAGAATTTTTACAGTTTTGATATGTTTCAAAATTATTCTATATGTTTTTTTAACACTAATCACAGTTGTATGTTTCTGTTTAGCTCGCCCGCCCACTTAAATCCCTGTTTTGCCAAAATTACTGCGATAATTTCGTTAATAATTGCTGCGGCTGCTATCGTGCCTTGTATGATTGCTGCGCTTTCAGGTGATATTGGCGCAAGCATACTGACAGCAATACCTGTGAATACCAAAGAAACTCCCGAATGAGGTAACAAAGTAAAACCCAAATATTTTGTTACTGTTTTATCTGCTTTGCAAATAAATCCGCCAAGTGTTGCACAACCGATTTTTCCTGCGGCTCTCGAAATAATATAAACTGCTGTAAACATCCCTGCTCCAACAATATAACGATAATCCAAAGGCATTCCTAAGTTTACAATTACGATAATTAGACTAAGTGACAAAATAGGATTGTACTGTTTAAGCAATTCAGAAGTTGTGTTTTCTGGAAAAATATTGACAACAGCACCTGAAAAGGCAAGCCCAATAAGCAAATAATTTAATGCAAAACTTTGAAAAATAAATTTATCACAAATTAAACCTAATAAAACATTCCCAAACAAGAAAACAATGAATAAAACCAATCGAATTCTTGCACTTTTAATATGTTTCAAAATTATTCCTGCTGGAACGCCAGTTAAAATACCTATTATAAACGGCATCAAAACCATAAGAACAATTTTCCAAGGTTCAATTAAACCGCCACCCAAAGTCGAAGAAACAATAGAAATAACCGTAAAAAATACTATTACACCTACTATGTCGTCAAGCGCCGCCAATGGTATCAATGTGCGCGTAAGAGGACCTTCCGTTTTATATTGATTTACAATTGATAGTGCTGGCGCAGGCGCAGTTGCAAGGGCAATGCCGCCAAAAATAAACGACAAATAAATTGGGACGTTGACCAGATAAAACACAAGTGCAAAAATAGCAGAAACAACAACAAAAGTTCCTAACGACTGAATTATTGTTATTACAATAATTTGCTTGCCATATAATTTTAACTTTCTGAAAACTATTTCTGCCCCAATCATAACACCAGCAAAACATTCAAATACTTTTACAAAAATCTTATACCATAACGCATCTAAAAGGCTCTTATCAACAATACCAACTAGGCAAGGCCCAAAAACCATACCTGTTATAAGCCACCCGAGAATAGCTGGCAATTTTAGCTTTGATATAATTGCCCCAACTATGTACGCAACGCACAAAATAGCGAATAATCTTAAAACCAGCATAAGTGCCTCAATGACATAAAAATAGGTTTACAAATTCTATCAATAATTTTTCGCTATCTTCACGACAACAAATTACTTGTAAAAATGCATCGATGGCAATTTTTATAACTGCGTAATTATTATAATTTATCGACAATTTTTCATAAAAATTGTTTTCTATGCACAACCATAATTCTTCTAATTTCTCTTTTGTATATAACATAATTGCTTC
>CAZQGE010000042.1:0-11086 GCA_964592815.1 uncultured Bacteroidaceae bacterium
TTTCTTGGTCTTGATATGAACGTAAACGTGCTTATGACAATTTTGGTTCTTATTCTGGTTTCTATTTCAAGTTGAATCTGTTGTTTTGCGGTCATTTTTCCACCCCTGTATATTTCTTCCCCTTACCCCCAAAGAGGGCATAAGGCTTTTTTTATTCGATATGGTTATATTTAGACAGCGCTCTGGGCGCTGATAGCGTTCAAATTATTGATTGTTGACTTTTATTTAAATTTGCATATAATAGAAGTAGAGCGTTAGGTGTAGAGCGAATTTAGTTTCGACGACCTGTAATGAATAGCCAAGGCATTATGCTAGCTGTTATCGCTCTTTCTTTATGCCTTTTTTTTTGATTTCTTCTACTTTGAGCTTGTCATTGTCTGAAAACTTCCAACCTTTAAGCGTATTGTTATGGAAATCACTTTGGCTCCGACGTTCCGGAGTTGGTTTTATATATGACTTTTTTGTATCTTTCGGGTTTGGGTTTTTGTCGAGTTCAATATTTTTGATACCTCGTGTTATTGGGGAATGAGTAATTCCGATAAACTCAAAAGTGTTTCCAACTTTTTTATATATGTATTCCGGGTGACCTTCGCCACCTTTGCGCCTTTTTCTAAACTCATCTCGCTCTGAACTCTTGCTTTCCTTTGTTTGTTCATTGCGCTTGTTAGATTTTTGTTGCTTAATTTTTCGTTTATCTGTCATACTTTGTTTTCCTTCGTGTATAAAATTAAGTGTATTTATGCAATTTTGCTTGCTTTTTCGGTCGGGAAATTGTTCAGCTTTCAATTCCTTCTGACAGCAGAACCGCTGAAAATGGCTCTGCGCTCAGTCTGATATTAACTTGCCGACGAGTTCAGGCGGTTCCGAGTAGTATTCGACATCGATATATACTCGGAAGAGTTGCGAACTGCCCCTGTTCGGATAAAGCTCTGATACTGACACATACTTAACTTGTGGCGCCACGCCCAGTGCCGAATAAAAGCGCTGCGCTTGTTTACATTCTGCTTTTGTTCCCATAATGCGTAACTTCATATTTTTTTTAACCCCATAATGCAATAACCTTGTTTTAGGCCAAATGAAATATTTTCCAATTTATAAGTTATTTCAAAATCTGCCGTTCTTCCTGTCGCTTTTACTGTAAAATCAAAGGGATTAACAAATTTTGTATTTGTTGGCCCGTCATAAACTGTCTCAATTTCTATTTTGCGGAGTATATCACCGACTGCATAGTTTCGGTCGTCAAAGCGTATAGTGAAAGGTTTAACGCCGTTACACGCTGCCTCAAAATATTCCTTATTTGTTTTTACTTCGTGTATTTTCATTTTTTTACCTCGTGTTTAACGATTATATAAGCAAGTCTAATACCTATATTCATTCCAATAATTAAAATCAATAAGTGTAGCATATTTAGCGCAGAGCTCCACGCTTATCTAATTCCACCAGCTTAACACAAGCGGATATTGCTTTCTCTTGACTCTCATATTTGAACGTTTCTTTTTTAAGGTTGAATATTGCATCTACGCAATAATTATTTTTGCTAACACGTGTCAATACGAACGCCAGGCTTTCGCTCAGATAGCTGAACCCTTCGGCGCCGAACTTTATATTCCTGGCGCAGTCCGGACGGCGAAGACGTGCCGTCAAATTTTGATAGTTTAATGTATTTGCTATTTCCATATCGTCACCCTCCGTCCCCGGAATTTCGGCGGACGCAAGCGTCCCCCTCAATTCGGCAGGGAATTAAAATTCCCTTGCCCGTGTTGCAATTATTATTTGCTGTCCGAACTATTGACCGCAAGCGCAACGCAAATCGCTTTGCGTTTTTCTTATGCGCTTGCGCTCGAAAAATATTTTTTATGTCCTATTTTATTAAAAATAAGACTTATGTTGTTGCTTGTTAGGGAGTGCTATCCCTATTTATGTAACCGTATTTTATGTGCTTTTTTCTTTGCTTTCATTTGAGTTTGTCAGTTTTGGCATTGTGAGAGGCAGCATATCGCAGTATTTTTTTATACCTTCAGGAGTGTAGTTCCTTGGTGGGTGTTCTTTTACTGTATATCCGCCGTCCTCGTCTATGCCTTGAAGAAAGTACCTTTCTTCGGCATAACTATCATATTGGGTATATACATTGCCTTTGTATTTGAGTTTCTGCTTCCAGCTCAGTTCTGAACTTCGAGCCTTTCGCTCTGATGCAGTCTTGTTGCTTTCGTGTTCTATCGCTTTTGGCTTACTCCACTCGAACCACCATTCCGTATATTGTCTGAATATACCAAAGAAACGGGGCGGTACATTTCTTGATGCAGTTACATATATTCCGTCTGTTGCAAGTCTACGGAGCTGTATGCCTAAAGCTGAACGGTCTTGAAGGTCAAATATAACGGTCATACGATTTTTACGGACATACTTAAGTAGGTTCCAAACATAACTTGAGATTTTCGCCCAGTCCTGGCAGTACAGCAACAAATCTGCTTCTGTTATAACAACAACCGAGTACCAGGGGAAACGTTGCACCTTATATTTTGGGTTTGGCAATCCAAAGTTTGTTGTATTTATATAATGCGTTCTAATAGTGTGCGGTTTGTCCAATGAACCATTAAGAGCTATTTCCGTATTACTCCAATAAAGATGCATTGGCAGTTTTAGCCTGTGACCTTGTTTGTTTATATCGTTTATATGATATTGCGCCCACTCTAAACGTCTTTTACCCCAATGCTTAAAATCTAAGGAAAGCAAGGCGGTGATTAAACTTGTTTTGCCTGCGCCCTGGATACCTTCAACGATTATGAAACCGACGGGTAACGGGTTTTCTTTTAGTTCTTTTTCGTAAAAGTAATTCATTGTTTGAAACTTACGTCCTGTGTGATTTTTCGTTGTTCAGAAGCAATAGTGCGGTCTATTATGTCGATTGCAAACAATAAGCCGGATATATTTTTCTTTACATCTTGACAAGTGCGGTTATATTCATAGGTTAAGCGGTTGCGCTCGAGCTTCCAGGCAAAATGTTCACGCTGCCACATTTTAAAATGTTCAAATCTGGACGGCTTAGCTTCTTGTTTTTGTTGTTCTTGCTGTTGAGGAGCTTCAGACTTACGCTCTGAGCGTTCGGCTTCTGATATTGCTTCATCAACGCTTATTTTGAAGTCTGAGTTTAAAACTTGTTGCAAGCTGTCTATCTTTGGTTTGCTTTCTTTTGTAGCTTCAGGCAACGGCAGCACTTCGTCCAGCGTTGGTGTAACGTCTGATATGTAGTCTGTTTCGTTTGGCTCAAAGGGCAGACGTGGCTGTTCAACAGCAACACCGCCTTGCTGAAGGCGAACAATTTCACTTAAGTATTTTGATTTAAGCTCTAAAAGCGTTGTGTATGTTTCAAATGTCATTTTGACTTAACCTCTTGACTTTTTTGCACATCGTGCATATACTATAAATGTACTGGACCTTTTATATTGGTCCACCTTATCAGCTCCGTGGCCTATATGACCACGGACATTTTATTTGATGTATTTTCCAATAAAAAATTTATGTCGCCTTTTTATCCCCTTTTTATGTAATTGTTTTATACTCATGACTTTTTATATTTATTTTGCATATAATATAAATGGTTCGAAAGAACAATCGATTATGCTTTGCAGGTAACTCGACAAAGCTCGGCACGGATAACAGTCCGTGCTGTTTTTTATTTTCGGTCTTTTAATTTTCTTGACTTTTTTTATTGGGTATCGTATATTATTGATAGAGTTACATTGACCTTGCGTTGCAAGGCAAGTCGAAAGGACGGAGTGTAACTCTTTTTTATTTTTCTTTGTTGTTCTTTTCGTATCTATCTTTCAAAAACTGTGGCATATCTAATTTTTTATTATGAGGTGAAAAAACTCTTTGCGGTTTTTTTGTAGGTCGTTTTAAGTACATTGGTTCTTTATCTTCTTTGTCTGGGTTTGGCTTAATCTCTTCATAATCCTTTCTATATGAATGCGTTGCCTCTCTATGAACAAAACCTGGTTCTGTTGTATTTTTTTTCTCAATAGTAGTTTTATCAATTACAAGGGTGGTTCTATTCTTATTTATTTTCAGCCTTGCCCAAAAAGGGAATTTTGTTGGAAAAATTGCTTGTGGTATTTCTTCCCTTATATTTGTTATTTGTTTAGAAGTTTGCGATTTTTGCTTTGCTGGCGGAGAAATTGTTTTGTTTTGTTGCTCTTTTGTAGTTTTATCTTTTTTCGTACTCATAGTTTATAAAGGGTCGGGGCTAGGCTTTGGAGCTTCGCCCCGGTTTATCATCAGAGCGCAAGCTCTGAGCAAGGGGAACTATTCAAATATGAAGAACTTAGTAAGCAAGTCAGCTTTGTGAATAGAAGTTATTGTTTTCTCGTTTTCAAGTACACATTGATAGTTTGGTGTGTCACCATTTGCGTTATTATAGCCGCCGTTCATAAAGCAAACACCGTTATAAAAAGCGTAAGAGGTAAATAGTGCGCAGGAAAATGAACCGTCCGTAAGGTCACTTAAGAACAAATAACTTCCGTCGGAAAACTCCATAACAACAATTTTATTATTATCAATTCGCGCGCCTTCTTTTAATTGGTCAAAATCTGCTTTTGTTATAAGATTTTTTTCGTTGCCCTTAAACTTTGTAATTTTATCGCCTACTTTTGTTGTAATTGCAGGTGTTTCGTCAACTACTTTATCTGCTGCTGAAATTGTAGGCTTTTTGAAGCTCCATAAATCCGCTTTGCTTTCTGCGCTAAAGCCCCACGTAGCCAACGCTAAAATTGATGTGATGATGACAACGGTTGCGATGATTGTTGAGGGTATTGCTATTGCAAGTTTTGATGAAAGCATTTTTTTATTATGTAGCTCTGCTTTCGTTTGCTTCGTTGATTTTTGTGTCTTTGCCATTTTTATGACTCCTTTATATATTCAAATTTCAAATACTTAGCTATTGCACTAGCATTTATTTGCATTCCTAAAGCGCATTTGGACTCTGTAAAATCTAAACTTCTTTGTTTTTTAACTATAGATTCTTCAAATTGTCCGTTTGGGCCAGCTGTATTAATTCCTAAACGGCCTTCATATGCTTCTTCTGGATTTGCAAAAGCGTAATGTATGAATGTCGATGCGTAAATACGTCTGCGTTCTGCAATAGGTTTTGTAGATAAAGGGCGTTCATAAATAATGAATTCAAGTTCATATGTATAACCACTTCCTGTTGTAAACCATAAAGCAGCATAAATATTGTTGTTAGTGCATACAAAATTTGCAATGTTGTAAGCGTTAGCAGTTTTTAAGGTAGCCTTATCTGCCGCCTTGTCTATGTCTAAGCATAGTATTTCGGCCGCAATGTCATCGCTCATTTTAGTGTTAAAATTGATGATTGTTACTTTGTTAAAAGTATTACCATTTACTAGTTCATAACTGTCTTGAGCTGTAACAGCCTTAAACCAATTTGAATATGCAATATTGTTTTCGTTAAAGCCCATCGTTGCGCCAGCAACCAAGCCTACCATAATTGCAGCTGACAAAAATGCCGTTGCAATTATGGCTGTCAATAGTTTGTTAATATTTGAACGCTTAACTTTCATTTTGATTGCTCCTTAAAATATCTTATTTGTTCTAGGTCGTCTGTACGTTGCTCGTGTGCATCACCTTTTGCGCAAACGCATAAACCACGTAAAAATATAAGGTAAAATAAAATTGAAATTATTATCATATTTATGCTCCTGGATAAGTAATCATTATTGCAAAACCTTTATCAAACATAGTTTGTATTTGAGAAATGTTAGTTATATAAGTTCCTTTTTCATAGTGAACAAGAACCGTAGCTTTTACGTCAGATGAATTAGATGAATTAAGCACACCTTTTATGTCTGTAAAATAAATGTGATTTTTACTGTCAAGCGCTGGGCCTGTTTTTATTGGTATATTTTTTAATTCGAAACATAATTCTTGATTTTCATTGTTAAACAAGTTAGCTTGATATTGCTTTTCATCAGAATATAGTCCTGTATCTCCGCTCCAAATTTCTATTGGAACACAATCTCCTGCTCTAAAGCGTAGTAAACGATTTGCGTTGCTCCAATTTATTTTCGCTTCGATTTTTAATGCGCGTACGTCTTCGCCTTCTGTACCGCCATATATAAATGACAACGTTCCATTTTCGGCCGTCAATCTATCTATTGAAATAGCTGAATAAGATTTGGTGTAATTGAGCTCGTGACCAGGCGTCATATTTTCAGAGCTTTGCTTATCACCTTCAATTATTCTTAAGTTAAAACCACTTTCTGCATATTTGTTCAGATAGCCTGCAAGTTCAAAATTTGAAAAGTTCAAAGTTAACTTTGTTCTGTCTATAAAAAATTCAAATTGTACTTGCAAAGGAGAATTAAACGAAACACCTTGTGCATTCTTAAAAGAAAAATTTATAGTTGTAAATAAGCCCGAATAAGCAATAGTTGCGTTTGTGTCGAGCGTGTTCAAAAGTAAACGATAGTTTTTCTCAGAGCTGTTAAAAGTTAGTTTTTGAAGCTCAAAAACTTGTTCATATATCTCTTGCTTATTTTTTTGAAAACTGAATTGCTTGAAGGTGTATGAGAAAAATACGCTTTCATCTTCAGATATTACAAGTTTGTTTTCATCGCCAGGCAGTGGCTCAGTAATTATTCCAACAACAGAACTTTCTTTGTTAAACACGTTTAGCAATTGAACAGAACTTAAACTGCCAAGAACTATAACAACAATGCAAACTGCTGCTATTAACCCTAAAAATGTGTATGTATGTTTGTTAAAATCTAATTTTTTCATATTCAAACTCCCAATAAACAATTTCCAAGTTTTGGTGACGTTGCGCCGCCATAAACCTTTACCGATACAATATTAAATGACGGCAAAAAATCTCTATTTTCCGCAAATAAAACAAAGGTGTCAGGTATGAGTGTTTTATACTTTATTTCAATATTTCGGTAATTATTTATTGACGTGAATAATATGCCTACAAGTTTTATATCCGATGTAAAAAACAAGTCTGTTAAATCAATATTTATTGATGTGCCTTGTTTACCTGGCTTGAGTTGCGCAACATATCCGCCATAGGTTTTATTAAACCTATAATCAAATTCACGGCAACTTAATGTCGATTCAACTTCTGCGCTTGAAAAATCTTTGAGCTCATTATCCGTTGGACAAGTTGTGAAATCTGCGTTGCCGTCATATTGCTTGAAATTGCTTTCTTTTGCACGTCGCAAACCTTCTGCGTGCTTTGTTACTTTAACGCTAAAATATGACTTAACTGTGTCGTGTCCAACTGTAACGCTTTCCCATTGTCCTTTTTCATTTAGTTTTTTAATCTCAAAAAATTTTGCAAGGTCTACAAGATTAGATGTATATGTTCCGTATCCAACGTCTGAGCTCAACAAAGCCTTAAAAACTTCATTGTAAAAATCATTCATTGTGTAGCTGTGAACTGTTGGAATGTTCTCAAACCAATAATCACGTTCATAAAAACTTGCTTTTCCGACCATTGCACGGAAAAAATTCACAAATGATTTACCAGGATTGAACTGCTCAGTATAAGTTGTATAAGTTCCATTCATCACAAAACAGAATGATTCATTGTTAATCGTGATAAACATTTTGGTTCCTGGTTCAATTTTTGCTAGGGTTTGAAAGCTGTGGCCGTGAACTTTGTCATAACTAACTTCTTTGAAAAAGGCTAATGGTTTCTTGTCACGAATTGAAGTAATCAAGTCACTTAAAAAACCACTTACGCCAATGTTAGGGTCTTTCTCATCTATGTTCATAAACTGAACACCTTTTTGAATAACAGTAGTGTTGTCATTTCCTGTGTAAGCGTTGAAAGATATTTCAGCAACTTCTTTGCCTAAACTGTCCTTGTTTTCCCAGTATTCCAATTCGAGAAGGGAACGTTCCTCACCATTCTCATCTTTGATTGTTCCTGTGTAAGTTACGGCGCTTGTGTCTGGACCTGCTTGAGGGTTTGTTTTTAGATATATCCAAACACCGCAAGAAATACAAGCGAAAACAAAAACTAAAACAAGCAAGCTAGTTATAATTGCAATGGCGACGTCAATGCCGTCTTTATTATTTTTCTTTAGAGCTGCTGTTTTCGTCATAGTCTCACCACCATTAAAATAGTTGATACGTTTTCAAACGTGAGAAGTTGAAAGAGCTTATAAAGCGTTGTGTTTTGCACTTTTGCTACAATAATTGAAATAAGAAAAAATGCGATGAGCAGAACAGTCAACGTTATTATTAAACCGATGAAGTATCTTGCTAATTTATCCATATTTGCTCCTATAGTCCAAAAAGGCGAGAGAAGAAAGAAATCATATTCGCCCACTCAACCTGAAAAGTTGTTTTACGCGCAAGTGCAGCGAGTGCGATTGAGCTGAAAAAAATTATTGCAAAAAAAACAACAGACGTTGTTAATGATGCGATTGTTTTTTTAATAATTGTTTTCATATTTGGTTGTTCCTTGTTGACAATTTATTTAATTTTTGTTACTCTTTTTGCAAGAAGTGTTTAGGTTGCCACTTGCGTGGATGACTGCTTTGTCAGTCGGTACCGTTGCAGAGCTGTGAATCATCTTTTCTTTGATTTGCTGGGCGCACTTCTTTTTTTATTGCTTATTATTATTTTTTTAACTTTTTCTTTCCTTTTTTATTGTTTTGGTGGCAGATTTTTAACAAGAACCTGCCAAACTTGATATGATAAGGGGCTTATTTATTGTTCGGCACGGAAGATTGCATCTTCCAGCGTGAAATCTATAACTTCTGTTAGCTTTTCGATTTTATCTTCAAGCTCTTTGCATTCTTCATCTGTTTCATTGATGTAGCGCATATCTTCGTCTTGCAGCTCGTGACGGTATCTGACTAACAAGCTCCATAATGTTGCTATTTCTGTATGTGTCAACGGTGACATATTGATAATCCCTCTGTTTTTAGTGCTAAATAAAAAACCGCTCTTTGATAGTTGTTGCTATCATTGAGCGGTTTGATTGTTTTTTCGATTAACTTCGTCATATATACCCCTTTTGACGCTGTCATTTAACTTTTAAGCAGTAATCAGCTTAATGCTTATATTTTGAACTGAAACGGTTCAAATATATTTACATAGTTACACACAACGGTTCGTTTGTCAATAGTATTTTTTAAGTTTTTGCAAGTTTTGGCACAAAACGGTAATATTAACAAAAGGTGAATTTATGAATTTACACGAATTAAGAAAGAAAATAAAAAAAACGCAAGCTCTAGTTGCTGATGAAATACAAATAACTAGACGTGCATATTCTAGTTATGAAAATGGAGAGCGAGAACCTTCGCTTGAAACATTGTGTAAACTAGCTGATTATTTTGAAGTAACAGTCGACGCGCTTCTCGGACGTGTTCCTGAACAAGATTTATTTGACGATGCACGCATTCCCAAAACAGAAATTCAAGAAGTTTACGACGAGCTGGACGATTTTGAAAAGGCAGAAGTTTTGGCGTATGCAAAAGGAATTGCAAAAGCAAAAAAACTGCATACAAAACAAAATTCTTTAATCGGTTAAAAAATATTTCAATGCTGAAATATTTTCAAGATTTGAATAAGTAAATAAATAGTTATATTCTCGTGTCATCACTTGAAGGAGAATTCAAAAAAATGACAAGAGAAGAACTGACAGAACTAGAAAAACTAGTTGAAGAAATCAAGCTTTCCTGCATACGCCTGGTCGAGTATGTGGGCGAAAAAAAAAGGCGCTGAATTTTATCATCAGAACCAACGCAATCAATTCAAGATTATTGAATTTAACCAGGGAATTAAGTCGGCTTTTGCGCCGACTTTTTTAATCAAAAGTCAGACGTCTGACCAAGTAAAAAATATTAGTGCGATTAACGAAAAGGGGGTGAACTCAAAAAATTGTCAAGTGATGTTAAATACTCAAAAAATTGAACCACAGGAGGAACAGCAAATGAAGTATTTGACAAAAAGAAGTGACGGCCGTTGGCAAGGCTCAAAAGTTATAAACGGCAAAAGGGTCTTTGTTTACGCTAAAACACAATTGGAATGTAATGAAAAATTAAGAAATTTAAGCAAAATAAGAAAAAAATCACCAAAAGCAGAAAGTGTTGCAAATTTTTCAATATATTATTTGAAAACATATAAAGATGGCAACGTTGCTCCAAGAACATATAACGATTATTTAGCTATTGCAAAAAAATATCTCAATTTGGCAACTCCGCTTAACAAAGTAACCGTGATGCAACTGCAAGAGCTATTAAACAAATTGCCGGCAACTAGAATTCGGACGGCTGTTTACCAGCTCGTCAGGCAGATATTCCGTAAAGCTCACGAGCTCGACTTGATACACAAAGACGTTTCACAATTTTTAGAAAAAGGGAAGGTTGCAAAGGCAGATAGAAGGGCTTTGAATTTGGAAGAACAACGTGCGCTAGTTGAATCATTGAAAGATGATATTTTCTCACGTAGAGTTATGTTTTATTTATGTACTGGCGCAAGACCATCGGAAATTGCTAGCATAAAGAAGGACGAACTTCGCCCTGGGTGGGTAAAAATAAACGGTACAAAAACGGCAAAAGCTGTGCGGTGGGTAAAAATTTCGCAAAAAATGTATGAAGTTATATTGAACGCTCCAAACGAATTTTTTAAATTTGACAGTAAAAAATTTAGAATTCGATTACAAAAAACTTGCGAAAAAGCGGGCATACGATATGATGTTGACCTATATAGTCTACGTCACACATTTGCAACCAATCTTTATATTATCGGAGTAGCCGAAAAAGATAGACAGGAGTATATGGGACACGTTTCAGGAAGCGCTATGACTAACGATGTTTATACGACTTTTACGCCCGATGTTAGGCCAGAAAATATCTATGATATTTACGGTGAATATTTGCCTAAATTTTGACATCATTTTTGACATCATTTTTACGTGAATTTGATGTCAAAAAGAGGTTTTTGGCAGCTTTCCCAAAATAAGAAAAAAGCCGCTAAACTGTACTGTCTAGTGGCTTTTTGTGGTGCGCCTTCACGGATTCGAACCGGGGACCCACTGATTAAGAGTCAGTTGCTC